>NZ_JADBGG010000021.1 GCF_014873765.1 Desulfomicrobium macestii
TATTCTTTCCGATAAACGGAAGAACAAAGATGTTCAGAAGAATAGTCAAAGCAGAATATCCTCTAGCCTTCTTGATGCTTGAATTTCGCGCAATGCTCGCAATTCCGAACTGACTGAAAAACGAATCGATTCTGCTCTCACACTCGTTTTTAATGAGTTGCAAATCGATGACATTGTTTGTAGTTTGCATGTGGGAATCCTTGTTTTGTTGTTCAATTGCGTGGTAACAAAAGAACTACTACAGAATGAGGATCCCCTCAATCAAAATATCCAATTATTCTCGATAGATTTATGTTCCGGCGACTTTACTAACAACCCCGAAAGTCGAGTTAGTTATTAAACAAGTTCTGAAGAAAAAAATGCAAAAAAATGATCATATAAATAGTCAGCCCTGAAAAACAGGACAAAATGTCGAAATTAATTGAAATTTAATCGGAGATAATGTATTTCAAATAACCAGTAATGCAGTGAAAAATGCATTTTTTCTGGTCGAAATCACTCCGAGGTTACCAACGATGCAGCCCAAAAAATCGGACCGTCAGCGCAGCTTCCTCTGCCCAGATCTGATCGATCAACTCGATCCTCGAAACCACCTTCTGGGGTTGGCCAAGGCCATCCCGTGGCAGGTCTTTGAAGACAGTTTTCGTCCGCTTTATGCTACGTCTGGCCGCCCTGCCAAACCCGTCCGGTTGATGGTCGGGCTTCTCATCCTCAAGCAGCTTGAAAACCTCAGCGATGAGCGCGTCGTCGAGATTTGGGTCCAGAACCCCTATTTCCAAGCCTTTTGCGGCCAACAACGGTTCACCTGGAAGCTGCCGTGTGATCCGTCCGAGCTGACCTATTTTCGGCGTCGCATCGGTGAAGACGGTGTGCGCAAGATTTTCGAAGTCTCCGTGACCCTTCATGGCGACAAGGCCAAGGAAGAGGAAGTGGTCGTGGATTCCACCGTGCAGGAAAAAAACATCACCTTTCCCACGGACGCCAAGCTTCTGTCCAAGATCGTAACGCGTTGCCGCATCATGGCCAAACAGGAAGACGTCAAACTCCGGCGCAGCTACCAGCGTGAAGTCAAAAAACTGCTGCGTGTCATTCGCTTCAAATCAAAGGGCCGCAAACAGGGCGAGGCCCAGCGAGCGATCAAGCGTTTGCGGACTATTGCCGGAGTCCTGATCCGCGAAATGAAGCGGAAGCTTTCCTCGGAAGCACTTGAGGCCCACCAACAGTCTCTGGACCTCTACGACCGCGTTCAGCGCCAGCAGCGTTCCGATTCCAACAAAATTTACAGCCTCCATGAACCAGGCGTTTCCTGCATCAGCAAAGGCAAGGCCCACAAGAAATACGAGTTCGGAGCCAAGGCTTCTGTGACCGTGACCAAGACCAGCGGCATCATCGTTGGCGCCTTGTCCTTCCACGACAATCCTTTCGATGGTCATACCCTCCCTGCGGTGCTGACCCAGGTCGAGAGTATCGTAGGCCAAAGGCCAACCATGGCGATCTGCGACCGGGGATATCGCGGCAAGCGTCAAATCGGGCCAACCCGCATCGAAATTCCAGAATCAGGCAAAGGGCCAAAAACGAAACACGAGAAGCGCAAAGCCAGAGAACGCTTTCGCCGCAGGGCCGCCATCGAACCAATCATCGGTCATTTCAAGAGTGATCACAGGATGATGCGAAACTACCTCAAAGGGCGGATCGGCGATTCCGTGAACCTGTTCATGGCCTGCACTGCATTCAATTTCCGGAAGTTCATCCGGTTGTTGTATTTTTTGTGCCCCAAATTTTTGTGGCACATTTTTCGACCCAATGTTCGGCCGGTACGGGCTTGCGCCTGAAAGGCCGTTTTTAGAGTTTTTCAGGGCTGACTAATTAGTTGCTGCAAAAGACACCTTGAACTTTCTGTAACCATCATTGTAGACACAATTTTAATTTTTCAACTAGCACTCAAAACATTATATATGCCATGCTAAATAAAAATTAAAAAAAATATTATTACATTTTGACACCACTTATAAATAAAAATAATACAAATAGTGAAAAACAAATGAAAAAATACAGTAAAAACATAGACATAGAATACCTTGTTAATAACAACTTATGGAGCACAGATATACCATTAAAACTGCATTTAGGGTGTGGGAAAAAAATATTTAAAGGATATGTCAACATTGATTACCCTTCAGAAAAACATAATATTGTTAATGTAAAGCCTGACATTGAAATTGATATTTTAAAATTAAATTTCGGTGCAAACCAAATAGACGAAATCCGTCTTCATCATGTATTCGAACATTTTAACAGGGTAACGGCACTAGGATTATTGATTCGATGGACTGAATGGCTAAAGGATGGAGGAAAACTCATCATCGAAACTCCAGATCTTATTGGGTGCGCACAAACCCTAGTAAGCGACGCGCCTTATAAGATTAAGGCTGCGATATCCCGACATCTGGCAGGAGACCAAACGGCAGAATGGGGATACCATATTGATCATTGGTTCGCAGACAGATTTTACAAGACCCTTACACTTTTCGGCTATGAAAACGTTCAAATTAAACAAGACAAATGGGATCACCCGCCGTATCTTTCAAATGTAATAGTTGTAGCAAGGAAAAAAAACATAATACCTCGAAACCTTCTCGTCGAAGCAGCTAATATGCTTTTAAAGGACTCACTTGTTTCGCATACAGAAATAAAATCTTTTAAAATATGGACAAATCAACTTAATTCTTTTTTAGATGACGACAAACATGATTCAAAAAATGATTATATAGCAAATAAGTTTACGATACAATCTATAACTGAAGCACTTAAAAATGAATGTGGAAAAATACGCTATCAAGAATTATTTGAAATGCTGCACGAATTCTCGCTAGCAGGAATGAACATTGGATGCAGTTGCGAATCTTATACAAATGGAGAATATTATATATTAAAATATATTAGCGATAAATATATTGAAAAACCAATAGTATTTGATGTCGGAGCAAATACAGGAGAGTATACGATCAACGCAAACAAAGCATTTAAAAATAAAGCTACAATTTATGCTTTTGAACCGTCGAGAACAGCATATTCAATTCTATATAATAAATTTAGCGACAATCATGACATTTTAACTTACAATATCGGCTTCGGCGAAAAATGCGAAAATAAAACATTATACTCAACAAAAAATAATTCACGCCTATCTAGTTTATATAAAAGAAACCTTGAACATGCAAAAATTACGATGGACACTGCTGAAAATATTACTATTGATACAATAGACGAGTTTTGCACAAAAAATAAAATAGGAAAAATCACTTTGCTTAAATTAGACGTAGAAGGCCATGAACTTTTTGTCCTTCGTGGCGCAAAAAAAATGATCGAATCCAATAAAATTGATTACATCCAATTTGAATTTGGCGGGTGCAACATTGACTCACAAACTTTTTTTAAAGATATATTTTTATTGTTATCAGAAAAATACAAAATATTTAGAGTTCTTAAAGATGGATTAAGAGAAATTGAAAAATATAAAGAATGCCATGAAATATTCATTTACTCTAATTTTCTTGCCATCGCTAAATAGATTCAAACTTCATTAAATTTTAAATGCGGAAGCATATTAAATTGAAAAAGACAAAATTAATATCTGCAATAATATTCAGCAAAGATAGAGCACTTCAACTCGAGCTGTGTCTTCGAACACTACTTAATAACTGCATAGACTTCAACATAGCCAAAATACATGTTATTTACACATATAGCAATGATACAAACGCAAAACATTACGAATTACTCAAACAAGAATACAAAAAAATTCATTTTTGCAAAGAAACAAACTTTCATATAGACTTAATAAACTGCATCGGAGATGCGAAATTTATACTATTCATTGTCGATGACAACATTTTTATAAACAAATTTTCTATCACAACGACAACAGACATACTGAAAAATAATCACAACGCTATTGGATTTTCATTAAGACTTGGAAAAAATATAAAATATCACTACCCTTCAAACAGCGATCAAGTACAGCCAAAATTTACAAAAAAGGAAGAAAATATTTATTTTGCAAATTGGACACTGAACACTAAATATTTTGGATATCCTTTAGAAGTTTCTAGCTCTATATATAAATCAGACTTGATACTGCCGATTATTCTCTCTGACAAAACAATAAAAAACCCAAACTCTCTGGAGTCACAACTTCATTTTTTTCGAAACAATTTCTTGAATTATCCTTTGTTATTTTTTTATGGACAGTCTGTTGCGTTCTGCAACCCACTTAATATTGTCCAGACAGAATATTTGAACCGGCATTCCGGCGGATTACAAAATAGCGCTAAATATTTCGCAAATTGTTTTGAAAAAGGCGAACGACTTTTCCCGAATGGGCTAAATGATTTTATACCCGATTCGTGCCACCAAGAAGTAAAAGTTCAAACAAATAATGAATATTTTTACGAACCTTTTATTTCTATATGCATTCCAACATATAACAGAGACAAATATATTAAAGAATCAATAGAAAGCGCTCTTGCACAAAATTACGACAAATTCGAGATTGTTATCGTTGACGACGGCTCCACTGACAATACAGAAAATATCGTCAGATCCATTAAATCTGACAAAATTAGATACGTAAAAAAAGAGCATTCAAATGCACCAGATACGCGTAACATATGCATTCAAGAGGCCGAAGGCGAATTCATCCTCTGGCTGGACAGTGATGACCATCTTGCCATCGACTTGTTAACACGATTTCAAGAACTGTTAGCCGATTTCCCCGACATTGATGTCTGCTACGGAGATGTCCTGCCGTTTGGTAACACAGGAACCTTTGCCAACAAAACCATCCGTTACGCCGACTATTATAAAAAAAACAACGAACTGCTTGCCGAACTGGTCACCGGCAACAAAATCCCAAACCCGGGCACCTTTATCAGAAAGGATCTTTTCAATCGTGTGGGCGTGTACGACATTCAGTTCAAGCGAGCTCATGACTATGAGTTCTGGATTCGCTCGGCTCCGGTGGCCAAATTCAAACACATCGAGGGGATTTCGGTTCGATGGCGGTGGCACGAAAGCAACATGTCTGCAAGCAACAAAATACTGGACACATCTTACGAATCTTCAATTCTAAAAAAACTGGTCCAGCAACATCCTATTGAAATACTCTTTCCTCTTTATGATTGGAATAATCAAAAATTTTCTTCATTTCTTGCTCATGGAGAAATTGCAATGATGTTTTTGAAGTGGAAAAATATATTTCAGTACACATTGCACTTAAAAAAAGCTATAAAATCAATATATTTTAAAATTAAATTTCCAGACGATCATTCTTTACAACTTAAAATATTATCTAAATGTTACATTGAAATTTTTAATCAGACCAAAAATGTTTACTTTCAAGAGATGGCACGTATAGCGCTGAATGTGTCTAAAATAATTTAAAGTAAAATTTTTTCATTGTTATAAAATTTTACTTATTTATTATGAAGATAATGCGACCATCTCTAGATACGATATTCCGATATCTCCTCTCGAACCTCGTATCATGATTATTGAAAAGCTCTTGGATCAGCGACTAAGAGTCACCAGTACACAAATATTATGGCTTACGCATAATTTGACAACCGATGACAAATCCCGGCCAGCGCAGAATTGGAAACCACCGCACGGAGAACAAACATCAACCTCATGGATACACGAACTTGAAATACGAACATGAGTATGGATACTGGCTGAACCGCTTCAGACAGGAAAATGAAAACTTGAGCAATTCACACTTTGCTAGTCGTATGCTGCTTATGGCCGAAGAAGAAAATGATGAATTTCTTTGCGGAAAAATAGTCGCAGACTTCGGCTGCGGACCCAGAGGCAGCCTCTCCTGGACAAACGCTCCGTTACTACGCATCGGCATTGACGTACTTATACCTGATTATCTGACATCTTTCGGAAAGTGTATGCGTGAACACGGCATGACATACATCACCTGCACCGAAAAAATTATTCCAATCCAATCCTCGATAGTCGATGTCATGTTTACAATTAACGCACTGGACCATGTGGACGACTTTGAGCGCATGACCCACGAAATACTCCGCGTCCTCAAACCGGGAGGACTTTTCATTGGCAGCCTGAATCTCAATCAACCCGCAACTCCTTGCGAACCTCAAACCCTCACGGATATCAGCGTAAGAAAAAACCTGTTGAAATTTCTAAACTTATCCTCATATCGCTTAGCAAAAATCCACCCAAAGACACCTTATAAATTCATGATTGAAGACAAGCTATCAGACTCTTATGATAACGACGAGCAATACATTTTATGGGTTAAAGGAACAAAAA
The DNA here is from genome assembly GCF_014873765.1 of Desulfomicrobium macestii. NCBI lineage: Bacteria > Pseudomonadati > Thermodesulfobacteriota > Desulfovibrionia > Desulfovibrionales > Desulfomicrobiaceae > Desulfomicrobium > Desulfomicrobium macestii. The sequence goes on from NZ_JADBGG010000021.1 coordinate 6,340, forward strand.
AGTAAACAATATGTGCGATACAAACGATAAAGCAAAAAAAAATATACTTTATGTAATACATGGCTACCCACCTCGCAACCATGCAGGAACAGAAAACTATTCTTATTCATTAGCGAAAGAAGTTTCAAAAAAAAAATTTAACGTTGCTTCTTTTTACCCCATCATATATAATAATCTAGCAAAATCTGAGCTAAATATAAAAAAAATTAACAACCACACCGCATTTGAAGTTAAAACAAAACCTTCAAATCACATCAATAATCTATTTAACATTGAAATAGAAAATATATTTTTACAAGTAATTAAAGCATTTAACCCTGATATAATTCACTTTCAACACACACATACAGTACTTCCATTCTCTCTTTTAACATTATCTATTTCTTTGAAAATTCCTACGTTAATTACATTGCACGACTTTTGGTACATATGCCCTAGAACTTATATGCTTAATAACGACGGAACGCTTTGCACCGGTCCAACAACTCCAGAAAAATGCACAAAATGTTTTTTAAAAAATGAATACTTGAGAGAAATTAATAACAAAAATATATTTTATTACTTAGTAGATCTTTTTACAAAAAGATTAGAGCTGTCTCGTTTAATATTTTTAAATGCAAACCTAGCGACAGCTCCATCCAAATATTTATTAGATAAATATAAAGAATACCTCACATTCGATAAAAGCGCACGCCTTCCACTTGGTCTTGACGTAACGATACAACATTTTGAAAAAAAAATTAATAGGCCGATAAGGTTTGGCTTCCTAGGCAATATTACTTTATTAAAAAATGTACACGGACTAATAGACTCTTTTTTGCGAACATCAGGAGAAGCCTTTCTTCATATTTATGGAAAAGTACACGATAATTACATTCTAGAAACTCTAAAAAATATATCTTTAACAGATTCTCGAATCATATTTCATGGATGTTACTCGCCCAGCGATTTGCCTAAAATATTTTCTCAAATCGATATTGGAGTTGTTCCTTCTTTCTTTGAAAATTACCCTCTTGTCGTTCGAGAATTTTTGAGCGTCAAGATACCTGTTATTGCATCACGCGTTGGCGGCATTCCAGAAATTATAGAACACAATAAAAACGGTCTTCTTTTTGATCCGTTGTCAAAAGACGATCTATTCAATATTTTACAAGACATTATTGATAACCCTGATCTAATTTCTAAACTTTCCTCTCAAATCAGCAACATAAAAACTATAGACCAAGATGCATCTGTTTGGTCTGAAATTTACAAATCTCTTGCGTTTAAGCCTTAAAAATGAACTAACATAAATTTTACAACTCATGAGCACATCAATAATAATACCCACACTTAACAATGCGAGCCTCATCTATTCTTGTATAAAATCAATACTTAAAGTTAACACCATTGCTGACACTGACATTATAGTTATAGACAACGCATCAACCGACGAAACAAAATTTCTTCTCCAAAATTTCACTAACTCAATCAAGCTAATCACAAATAATGCAAACCTCGGATTTTCAAAAGCATGTAATCAAGGGGCAAAGTCATCACGCGCTGATTTTTTAATTTTCCTCAACAATGACACAGAAGTTACAAGAGGATGGCTTGAAGGGCTTCTGCGCTGCTTGCATAGTAATTTTCCAAATAGTAATTTTCCAAATAGTAATTTTCCAACTGGTATCGTCGGTTGCAAACTTCTTTATCCTGACAGTACCGTTCAACATGCAGGAGTAGCTTTTAGCTCCATAAAAGTTCACCATATTTACAGAAACTTCGCCCCCTCTCATCCTGCTGTCAATAAACAACGTGAGTTCCAGGCTGTCACCGCTGCTTGCATGCTGGTTCCGCGAAAACTCTTTCTTTCCCTCGGAGGATTCGACGAATCCTTCATCAACGGATTCGAAGATCTCGATTTCTGTTTCCGAGCTAGAAGCAAGGGATACAAGGTGATGTACACACCTGAAAGCGTCGTCATCCACCACGAAAGCAAAACTCCCGGCCGCCACGATCACCATGCGCATAATGCCCGCCTTTTCGCCTCTCGTTGGTTGTCCAATGTTGATCACGATCTGGACAAAATCTATGCAGAAGACGGATTGCGGCGACATCTTGAGTACGAAGAAAAACTGGGCGGGAAATGGCTCGAAGATTCGAATCCAAACCACTTCTGGAACCAGGCCAGATCCTTGGTAATTTCTGGCGAATATGTTGAGGCCGAAAAATTTTTTGGCCAGGCATTGTCCTTCAATCCATACGACGTCCGCAGGCTCTCCATCGCTGAAGAGCTTTCCGACCTGTACATGAAGTGGGGTCGAGTATCGGACGCGGAGCAATGCCTTGACGCCGTCATCCAGGTAACGCCCTCGAAGCGCCTTCTCCAGAAAAAAGCTCGGATCGCAATGATGGCAACTCACCTTCCTTCGGATTTATCCCAAAAATGAACGCAAACCACTGCATCAAAATCGCCGTCTACTCCTTGGATCTCCCCCATTACGCCTGTGCTGATTTGCGAATTGTGACCCCTTTTCGAAGACTTCGAGAGCATCTGGATTTCAGATGGGCAGTTCAGGATTGCAACGGACAATCGCGAATTGACGCTGATCCTGTCGAATGGGCTGACCTCATTGTCGTTCAACGCTATTTTCCACTCAAGGAAACATCCCCGCTCCTGGACATCATTCTTGCCTCTGGCAAGCCCGTTGTATTCGAAATTGATGACTTTCTGCTCGATGTTCCACCGACGCACCCCCTTTACCACAATTTTCAAAAGACAGCTCCATTCATCCGTCAACTCATCCCCAAAGTGGATATCGTGACCGTGAGCACTGACGCCCTGCGTGATCGTATTCTCAAATTCAACCCGAACACGGTGACGCTTCCAAACTTCATTGACGAGGCGGCCGTCACGCCAGCCATTCCTGTAGCAGACCCTACGAAAACCGTCATCGCGTACATGGGCAGCCCGACGCATGACCAGGACCTCAAGCTCATCGAGGACGCACTCTTCCGGGTCAAAGAGAAATTCGGGGAAGCGACTGAATTTATTTTCTGGGGATGCGCGGGCACGCGACTAGCAAAACTGGGCAGGGTCATTCCATTCGACGACAGCTACGCATCGTTCCTTAAAACCCTTGGCAAAATCCATTTCGACATCGGGCTTGCGCCCCTGGCAGACAACCCATTCAACTGTTGCAAAAGCAATATCAAATGGTTGGAATACTCCGCTCACGCCCGGGCAGGAATTTTCTCGGATCTGGAGCCCTACCGCGAAAGCGTGGAGCATGGAAAAACGGGGATGCTGGTCGGAGACGACCCGAAAGAATGGTTTGAAGCGCTGGAATATCTAATCTCTAACCCCGACCAAAGAAAAGCCATGGGCCGAGCGGCCCGTAAGGACGCTTTTGCCCGTTTCGGACTTTCAAAGGGCGTGCACCGCTATCTGGAACTCTACAGGGGCTTGCTGAAGCGATAGCAATACACTTGAATTTATACACTTCTTCCCTGGTGATGAGCCGACCATCGTCTACAAACATCCTGCAACACTTCGTCACGCGTTTTCACTGCCCAGTGCTGAAGGGCCATAAATTTTCTTGGAATGTCCTTTGAAGCCGCTTCCTCACGCAATTTCTCAAAGGTGTTGCGACAATTTGTCAGCAATTCCGCATCACCCAGTCTGCTGGCTACCCGGGCTAAACCAGTGACCACTTTTTCCGTCGAAAAATAACTCTGCTGCAACTGGAGGACATCCAACGCAGCATCCCACATCCCTTGTTTAAAGAAAAAATCCAGCAGGCGTTCATACCCTGCCTCCCACAAAGGTTCCGCGAGAACTTCCGCCCAAAGGCGCTCCATCCCAAAACCTTTTGTTTCGCCTTCGGAACGAACGCACACGATGTTTGCTGTAAGGGTCGAGGTGAGCCGGAGTTCATAACCGTCCGCATGTGCAAACAGGTGCATGTCCGGATAAAACGCTCCTTGGCAACGACGGGCAAGCACCTGTGAATTGTGACTCTCCGCGTTAAACCGCCCTGGTGTCTGGCTGGTAAGATGGTAAATCCGGCTTGCCGGCTCGCAACGCAACGTCAGCCCCAGTGAACGAATCTTCCAGCACAAATCCAGATCTTCGTAACCGTTGCGGTACTCTTCCCAAAATCTTCCCGCTTGCCCGAAAACTCCGGCCGGGATCATGAGCGCGGCGCCCGTTATGGCCTGCAGATTCCGTTCGCGTTGAACAACCGGATGCGTGCTTGGAAAATTGTGATACAAATGAGTGACGTGATTGGTAGGTGTGAAAGTGACGCCCAGATGCTGGACACGATCCTGGTCCGGATAAAGCAAAAGCGGCCCCACTGCACCAAGCTCCGGCCTGACCTCGAACGCCCGCAACAGCGGCGGCAGCCACCCTGGGGTCAACAGCGTATCGTTATTCAGAAAAAACAAATAATCCGCGTTCGCCCGCCCTGCGCCCAGGTTGCAACCCGGTCCGAAATTGATGTTTTCATCCAGGCGCAAATGCTTAAAACGCTCCCCGAACAATTCTTGCCCGAGAACCCCGCATGACCCAGCAGTCTCGTCCGTGGAACCGTTGTCGACCACGATGACCTGCACATCCTCGTCCGGCGTGTGCTCACGCAGGCTGCGCAGGCAGTCCGCCGTAAGCGCCCACTGGTTGAACACGGGAATGATGATCGCAACTCTATACTGTCCCATAATGTTCTGCCTCAATCAATTTCCCGGAAATCTCCGGCCATCAGTTTCACATGTTCACGGTAATCCGAACCAAATCTACCCGCGAGATACCCCGCCTCCGCCTCGGCCGCCCGCGCCATGAACCCATTCACCTCGCGGGCGGTGGAATGGTATTTGTGCCGGATGACGACTTGATGATCTACAACGCAGGCAAATCCCGACTCCTGCGTCCGGCTTGAAAACCAGACATCCACACCGTAGCCGTACGGGTTGCCACCAAAATCAACGCCCCCTGCCCGCTTCCAGAATTCGACGCTGACCAGCGGCGCGATCCCGTCCACGTAACGCACCTGCCTGAACTGCCCCCCGGGCCGTTCCACCATCTGCGGGTGGTAGGGATTGGCCGTCACTGCCGGGGAATACACGCCCACCGGCCCGACCAGACGCTCTGCCCGGACCAGGCGCAGACACGCGCGCTCGATGAGCGGAGGCTTCGAGACAAAGGTCGCATCGTTGTTCAGAAACCAGACATGGGACGCGCCCTTGCTTGCCAGAATTCCCATTACCCGCTCCAGCGCACCGGCCCAGTAAAGATTTTCCTCGCCCCTCAGCCAGGCGTTTTCATACGGTTCGGGGCTGGCGTTGTCGAAAACCAGAATCCTGTCCCGCCGCGCGGGGTCGCTCTCCATCAATTGCCAGTGCAGCTGTTTCGTGCGCGCAGCAGGCCCATAGTGCAGGATCACGGTGTAAAGATTCATGCCGGAGTCCCGAACAGCCGCTTCATGTTCGCGCAGATCGTTGCCATGCGATGGCCGTAAGAGTGCTCCTTTTCGATGCGTTGCCGAGCGCGCAGGGCAATCCGTTCACGCGAGGACGAATTGGCCAGATAATGACGCACAAGATCGCCGATCTCTTCCACATCTCGGTAGCAGACAACTTCCTTGCCCAGCTCGAAAGCGGCGGCAAGCTGCTCGCGGTAATCCGTCAGCAGAAAGCCGCCACTGGCGGGCACGTCGAAGACGCGCTGGTTGAGGGCCCCTTTCATCTGCATGCTGGTGGTGTTGAAATTGATTCTGGTCGATCGGTAGAAACCTGGCAGGTCGGAATAATAATGCAATGGGCCCACGTAGGTCCACGAAGCATCCCCGAGCAGCGGCCGCCAGTGCTCGTCTCCGGCCACCACCGGTTCAAACGGAAGAAGCGCCTGCACGCATTTCAATCTGTGCAGCTGGGTCGCCCGCCAGTACACGAAGCTGTCCAGAGCGGCCCTTGGCGACGGCTCGCAGGCTTCGCGCAATCTCCCGGCTTCAGAATTTTCCCGGCCGACAAATTCGGACAGATCACGCGTATCGCTGGCGGTGAATTTCCCCGCCACATCCTCCCAAAACCCTCGCAATCTGTCCGACTGTGCTGAAAGCGCCCAGCATTTTTCCTGGGCTGCCTGCATGGAATTGCCCACGAACGCCACGTTGCGCAGGGGCAAGGCGTCCGGAACAAAGTGAATGCGGCTCAGATCGACGGCGAGGGGAAGATGAAAGGCCGCACCGTGCCCCGCATCTGCAAGGGGCTCAATAGCATCGGCATCCCAGACGGCGTAGGCGAGACAGGGGTTGTCCAGATTGCGGTACTGCGGAAGAAAAAGATCCGGGCGGTCCACGAACCAACTGAGCAGCGGCAGTTCGCGCTGACGGCAAAATTCGCTGACCAGCCCTTCGCGATCAAGGCCAAGGTGATTCATGGTCAACAGAAAATCGGGCGCGAACCGGTCCACTTCGACGCGCAACTTTTCTTCAAGCTCCGCGGCCGAAGAAATCCCGCCCAGAAAAAGATAGGCATGCTCAAGACCCCGGGCCTGACAGCCACAGATCAGTTCGGCCATGAGATAATGCTTTGCCGAGATAAGCAGTATTCTGGGCTGCTTGCGGGCAGATCGGTTCATAAGGCTGTACGCCCGCTTTTTGCGGACTCCGACAACGCGGCCACGATCTCGCATTTTTGAGCGTCACTGCCATAGGCGCCTGCCGTCTGAGCCGTTCGGGCGAGAATGTCCAGATTGCGGGGCAAGGCTTGCGCCGCCCGCTCAAGGCCCAGCGCCGCACCCAGCACGTCACCGTCCGCAAACCACCAGCCGTTGCCGCCCCACGGCACATCGCGAGGCACATACCCATGCGGCGCATATCCATCCGGCTCTATCTGCCGCATGTAATCCCACCCGCCAAAGCCGGTGAAGCCCACGCACATACAGCCGCAGGCCATGGCTTCAAGGGGCGGGAGCGGACAGCCCTCGGGGAATCCCGTGACCAGAAAAACATGGCAGGAACGCAGTGCCTCGGCCACGCCGGGGCGGTCCAGGCCGTGGATGGGCACCCATTCCACCTTTACGCGCGGGTTGCGCTCCTCGAAGATGCGCCGGATCTGCTCGGCCAGAGCCTTGTTCTTGCGGGGCATGAAGCCGATGCGTAGCGCTCCGCCGGGTTTTGACGCCGGAGGATGAAAAAGCTCCGTGTCCAGAGCGGGGCGGATGATCCGCGGCCTCTTGCCCAGCACCTGCTCCATGTGCCAAGCCACGGGACCTGATACGGCCAGAAAGTCCACGGGCAGATCCCGCCAGTGCACGCCCGCCTCCAGGCCATGAAAGAGATAGGACCAGTTCTGGCAGTAGACCAGGGTCCGGCAGCCGCGCTTCAGACCCGGCACCAGGGCATTGGGCCAGCCTTCGGGAACCACGTAGATGTCCCCGGCCGCCATGGCCGCCGTGCTGGCCCGCACCCAGGGCAACCCCGCGCACTCGGCCCCGCCCGGCGGCTCATCCCAATACAGAATCCCGCCCAGCCTGCCCAGGACGTGCAACTGCCGGGCGATCTGCAAAAGCACCATGCACCCTCCGGACATGGCCTTGAGCGGTGGATAGAAAATCCACGTTTTCATGGCCGCACCCGAAATCGTCCGGACTGAAATTTGACTGAAAATAACGCCATGGTGTTCCCTGAGCAAAATAAAGGCCATGCACCGAAATGGACCATCTCGGAGAGGGGCGCTGCAAAAAGTCGTCATCCCCTTGAAGAAGGGGATCCATGCTTTTTTAACTATCTGAAAAGAATGGATTCCCGCCTTCGCGGGAATGACACTCGGGTTCTTTTGCGACTTTTTGCAGTGTCGTCTGGAAAGACATGGGTTCCCTCCGTTACAGGAATGACGTCCAGGTTCTCTCGCGACTTTTTGCAATGAGACATTTAACTGACGTACGCCAGAGTACGTCTTCAGCATAGTCCTCTACAGCTTGTTCAGCCACTCAGAAAAGAACGGATCTACCACTCGCCAGACACCCTCTTCTGTTTTCTCGATCAGATCTTCGCGCAGCAAAATTTCACGGATATCCGAAATGGAAGAAGACGGCAGTTCCGCCTTGACCACAAATTCGGCGCTAGTGAGCTGAGCACTCGGATTGGCGGACAACGTCTTGAGCAATTTCAATTGCCGCGTGGTCAGCGGAGCGATCATGGTCTCGTACAAGCCGGATTCTGATTGAATCACCCTCATTTTTGCAAGCTCCACGTCTTCCAACGTCACGTCGCGGCCGCTGCGCTCATAAACCTCGCTGGCCAGGCGCTGTACGTAAAAGGGATATTGTCTGGCCGCCGCAACAAGAGCGGCGCTCACTTGCGGATCGATGTGCCTACCTTCCTGCGCAAAAAAAGAGGCTATGCATTGGGATGTATCCGAAATGGGCAGAGGAGGCAGGAACATCTTCACGGCGGAGAGCGTCAAAAAACGTTTCTGATCGCTGAACATGGCCAACAGAAGGCTTCGCCTGCTCCCGGAAAAAACGAACGAGGCCGGCAAGCCTTGGATGGTTTTTCGCACTATGCCTTCCACGGCTTGGGATTCGGCAAGCTTGGTCAAATCCTGAAATTCGTCCATGACTACGTGGCAAGGCCATTCCCGTGATTCTATGATTCGCGCCAAATCTTCGAGAGTCTGTTCCAGCAAAGTTCGGGGATCCTGGGTCTCATTGGCACGCGTCACGGATATGGCGGCCTCGCCGGAATGATCGAATGTCAAGACCGGACGAAACGCACTCAAGGCGTTCAACCAGCGTTTTCCCCTGGCCAACAGTGATTCCCGGGCGTGCAAGGTCTTGAACATGTCGCGGGCAAGACGGCGGGCGATCTCAGAGACGCCATCGACACCGGAAAAATCAAATGCAAAGCAAAGATATCCCTCATCGTGCAGAATCTTCTGCACCTTCCGGCACAAGGATGTCTTTCCGTACCTGCGCGGCGAGGCAAGCACCATATTCTGCGTGGCCCTGGCGCAACGCAGGAGTTGTTGCACTTCTTCCTGACGATCACAAAAAGGATCGCCCTCTCCAAGCACTTCAAGACGAAAAGGATTAGGCATAATTCCGGAACCTCCGTTACGGAAATGTCGTAACGGAAGATCCGTAAAAGTCAAGGCAGGCCCCCTTGAGCAACAGCCGCCACAAAAAAAGGCCACACATCACGCATGGCCTCAAAATCATTCCCCCCTACCCGGGTCAAGGGGCGCGCCCCTTGCGGGGTGCGGGGCAGGGCCCCGCTTTTCCCTTCTCCCCTTTCTTTATGCCTCGTCCCGTGCCCGGATCTCGGCGCGTTTGATCTTGCCGCTGATGGTCTTGGGCAGTTCCTTAACGTAGTCGATGATGCGCGGGTATTTGTAAGGCGCAGTCACTTTCTTGACGTGGTTCTGCAGTTCCTTGGTCAGTTCCGGCGAGGGCTCGTAGCCTGCGGCCAGGGTCACGGAGGCTTTGACGGCCTGACCACGGTCGGGGTCGGGCACGCCGGTCACGGCAGCTTCGACCACGGCGGGGTGGGTGATGAGCGCGCTTTCGACCTCGAAGGGGCCGATGCGGTAGCCCGAGCTCTTGATCAGGTCATCGATGCGCCCGAGGAACCAGAAGTAGCCGTCCTCGTCCATCCAGGCCTTGTCGCCGGTGCGATAGTAGCCTCCGTTCATGACGCTCGCGGTCTTGGCCTCGTCCTGCAGGTAGCAGGAGAAGAGGCCCACGGGCCGCGTGGGCTCGATGCCGATGCAGATTTCCCCTTCAACGCCGGGGGGGCAGGGCTCATCGTTTTCATCCAGGAGCCGGATGTCCCAGCCCGGGCAGGGCTTGCCGATGGAGCCGGCCTTGGGTTTCATGAACGGGAAGGTCGCGATCTGCAGAGTGGTCTCGGTCTGTCCGTAGCCTTCGTAGATGGGCATGCCCATTTTCTCCACCCAGGTCTCGAACACGCTGTCGTTCAGGAGTTCGCCCGCAGTGGTGCAATGGCGCAACGCGGAAAGATCGTAGGCGTCCAGATCCTCGCGGATCAGGAAGCGATAGACCGTGGGCGGCGCGCAAAAATTGGTGACCTTGTGGTCGGCGATGACCTGAAGCAGCCTCGCGGGCTCGAACTTGCCCCGAAAATCCCAGACGAAAACCACTCCTCCGGCCAGCCATTGCCCATAGAACTTGCCCCAGGTGGACTTGGCCCAGCCCGTGTCGGCCAGGGTCAGGTGCAGGTTTCCGGGCTCTATGTCGTGCCAGTAGGAGCCGGTCATAATGTGGCCGAAGGGGTAGTTGAAATTGTGCAGCACCATCTTCGGGTGCCCGGTGGTGCCGGAAGAAAAAAAGATGGTCGCCGGGTCTTCGCCGCAGGCCGCGTCGGCCGGACGGGAAAAGACTGGTGACGCGTCGTCGACGATCCGCGAGAAGCTGTGCCAATCGCCTTCGGGCTGCTCAAGTCCGGCCAGCACCTGCACGGTCAGCGTCGGGCAGTCGAGCTTGGCCGCTTCCACCGTGGCGCGCACGGATTCATCGACAATGGCGCCCTTGATGGAGGCAAAATTGACCCGGTAGGTGATGTCCTTGGCCGTCAGGAGCGCAGGCGACGGCACGCCCAACGCGCCGAGCTTGTGCAGGGCAAGCATGACGGTCCAGAATTCCACCCGGCGGTGCAGGATGATCATGACCTTGTCGCCGCGCCCGATGCCGAGGCTCTGCAGCGCACCCGCCAGACGGCTCGACTGTTCTGAAAAATAGCCGAAGGTGTATTCGCGGCGCACATCGGCGTCGTCCACGTGAACCATGGCCAGGCGTGCCGGGTCCGCAGCGGCGGTGGCATCGACCATGTCGAAGGCGAAATTGTACTTGTCCGGGATGGTCAGGGAAAAAGATGCCTGGAACTCTTCATAAGACGAAGGACGCAGTTTTGTATGCATGGGTACTCCGATGGTGTTGGATTGATTCGGGATGACTGCTTGCGGGGTACGAACCTTGTGGCCCGCCCCCTAGATAATCACATCCAGAAACTCGGCCGGTTGGCCGTCCAGGCCACGCAGGGCGTGGGGAGTACGCGAGGTGAAGTACAGGCTGTCTCCAGGTTCCATGACATGGACCGTGGAGCCGAGGGTGATTTCAAGCTTGCCGGAGAGGACATGGATGAATTCCTGCCCGGGGTGCTCGTTGAAGGTCAGGGAGTGTTTGTCCTTGGGTGGGACGGTGACGACGAAGGGCTCCATCTTGCGGCCGACGAAACGGTAAGCCAGGCTCTTGTAGTCGTAGTCCTTGCGCCGTTCCACGCTCATGCCCTTGCCCTTCTTGACTAGGGAGGCGGTGTGCAGATGCGCTTCCTTGCCGGACATGAGCACGGTCAGGTCGACCTGAAACGCCTGGGCCACGTTGAAAAGATAACTGACCGGGATCTCCTGCTCTCCGGACTCGTAACCGAGGACATCCGCAGCCGTGACGCCCAGCTGCGCGGCCATATCCTCTTCGCTCAAATCCATGGCGTCCCGCAGCCCCCGCAAACGGGGCGCAATATCCTTATAGGCGGGTTGTTGCGCATCCATAGTCTGCTCCTTGTACTGAAAATGTATGAAAACAGGGGCAGAAATTACGGGCTTCGCGTTCAAAAAGCAATGCGCAAGCGATAATCGAGTAAGGATTTCTACTGATCACCTTACACTTCGACAACGGAATTCTCGCAGTTTCCATACTCGCTGTAGCAGTAGGAATCGGCGCTCCAGTCATTCTCCCAGCGATCATCGTCGAGCAGGTAGCGAAACTGGTACGCATTCCCGATGGGCAGGTCGATGGTCAGCTTGAAGGATCCGTCCTTGAGCCTCTTCATGGGCAGCGAGTGCATGGCCCAATCATTGAATTCCCCGACCAGAAACGCCGTTGCCGCCCCGCCCGCGCCGCCGACCGGCAGATGGAAGGTGACCTTGCAGATGTTTTTCGTCTTCAGATATTTCTTTTCAATGCTCATATCATCCTCCATGTGTCTAAAAGATCTCCGTGCAGCGATGCATAGACATCCATGTACTTGCGTGCGGAATTTTCCCAGGAAAACCGTGTCTGCATGGCGTTCATCTGAACCTCTCTCCAGGCATCGCGATCCTCCCAGACCTGCACTGCCATGCGCACCGTGGCCAAAAGCGCCTCCGGTGTGGATTCGGAAAAAATGAACCCGTTGGCTCCGGGATCGGGATACGGAGTTATGGTGTCTCGCAGGCCGCCCACCGCGGTGGCCACGGGCGGAGTGCCGTAGCTCAGGCTGTACATCTGCGTCAGCCCGCACGGTTCGTAGCGTGACGGCATGAGAAAGATGTCCGCCCCGGCCTGGATGAGATGCGACATTTCCTCCGTGTACCCGATGACCCCCACGATCCTGCCCGGGTAATCCTCCATGACGCTCATCAGCATGGCCTCGAACTCGGCGCGCCCCTCGCCCAGAACCACCAGTCCCACGCCCAGTTCCATGAGTTCGGGGATGATTTCGAGCACGATGTCGATACCCTTCTGACCGCGCAGGCGTCCGACGAAACCCAGAAGCGGACGCTCGGTCAGTTCGGGAGACAATCCGAGCACGCCCATGAGATGCTTCTTGCAGTCCGCCTTGCCTTCAGGCTTTTCCGCCGAATAGGTGCACTCCAGAATCCGGTCGTTCTCGGGACTCCAGATGGAGTAGTCCGCGCCGTTCAAAATCCCGACCAGGTCGGCCGCGCGGCGGGTCAGGATGCCCTCCAGACCGCACCCGAATTCCGGGGTCATGATTTCCGCGGCATAGCTGGGGCTGACCGTGGTGATCTTGTCGGCGTATGCGATCCCGGCTTTCAGCAGGTTGAAGCTGTTGTAGAATTCCACGCCCTCCATGTTCCAGGCTTCCAGAGGCAGGCCTGACTGCGCGAAGAGGCGGTAGGAGAAACGACCCTGGTAGGCCAGGTTGTGGATGGACATGACCGTGCGCACGCCCGCCCAGAAGGGATCGGTGCGTCGCCAGAAGGCCAGATAGGCCATGGCCAGGCCCGCGTGCCAATCCTGGGCGTGAACGATGCGCGCCCCCATGTTCAGATGCCTGATGGCGGCCAGGGCAGCGCGGCAGAAAAAGATGAACCGCTCGCAATTGTCGAAATAATCGCCCTTGTGCGTGCAATAGTATTGACGGCGGTCGAAGTATTCGCCGCGTTCAATGAAATAGACGGGCAGCCCGTGATAATCGGCCAGATAGATGTCGGCGGTGGTGTCGGCCCAGGGGTACCCCACCGGGCAGTCCTCCTGAACCAGATGCACTGGGTATTGTCCCGTGGAAAGCCTGCCGTAGAAGGGCGTGATCACGGCCACACGCACCCCCATGCGGGACAGGGTCAGGGGCAGGATGCCCATGACGTCGGCCAACCCTCCGGACTTGGAGAAGGGATAAATTTCCGAAGTCAGGAAAACTATATCATGGGGCGGTGTGATCATGCGCTCCTGCTTACTTTCTTGGCAAAATCGGCAATGATTCTGCGGTGATCAAAGGCAATGTCGGCCGGCAATGCATCAAGGGGAAAGAAACGGGCATTCCTGGCGTCGTCTCCGGCGCACGGGATTGCGTCGTCATCGCATTCCACCGTGTAGGCCACGCTCAATGTATGAAAACGCGGGTCACGGTCCGGATCGGAATAGACTCCAAGAAGCCCGGTCAGTCGCACGGCCAGGCCGGTCTCTTCCAGGGCCTCGCGAACGGCAGCCTGCTCGGCGCTTTCCCCGCAATCGATGAAGCCTCCGGGCAACGCCCATCCATGTGGAGGGTTGCCACGCTCGATGAGCAGAATTCCCTGAGGGGCGCGATGGAGTACAATATCCACCGTGGGGAAAGGATTTCTCTGCGCAACCGCTGCACCGCACCGTGTACATGCGCAGCTGAATGACCGGGTTTTGTGCATGGCATCCTCGTAGCTTTCTTATGCCAATTCTCTTCAAACTTGCCTAGCACCATTTTTTCGGGACTTGAAGCCTTAAACTTGGCTACGCAAAATCGTTACAAAAGAACCCGAAACATCTGAAAATCATTAGCCGGATTAATGGTACGTTCAGTGCTCAAAAACGCAACCCCCAGCATTGACATGGGATTTCAGTTCCGAACGCATAGCCCTTTAAAAACCGGTACCAAAAATAATCGTGGAGCACGGCATGTGCTCTCTCGCGAGCATGGCTGCAGGCAATTTTTCGGAGATCAAACAAAATCGGCCCCCGAACCGTGAGGTTCGGGGGCCGATTTTGGCAAAAAGAGGAAGTTATTTTCTAATTAGCAAAGGTCGGGCCAAAACCAGTATTGCTTCAAATTTTATCAATAAAAATTTTAATACATTGAAATTAAAGTACTTTATTTTGAATTTACAAAGCCCCGATCGGCTCGATTAATTCAAATTTTTTAACCACGTTTTCTTTAAAGCCCGAAGCAGACCATTCGGTGAAAAAAATTTTGTACTAGGAGACCACCTCGACCCCTGCGGCAATTATCTCCCGGGCCGATATCGCTCCCGCTCGCAGGATGCGCACGGACTCTGCCCCCACGATTTTTACCAACGTGGAAGGCAATCCGCCACCGGGCCACGGAGTGGACGCGATGACTAGCGCCCCAGAATCTCTGACAAGCTCCGAGTCGAGCTCGTCTGGCCTGCACACGGGCGGCAGTCCGCTGCGGTTGGCGCTGGAAGACACCAGCGGCGCGCCCGCCTCATGGCAGAGACGCGCGGCAATGACGTGCGGGGACATGCGCACGGCCGAACGACCGGTGTGGTCCTTGGCAAGCGGACTCACTCGCGGATCGACCTCGGCCACGATGGAGAGCGGCCCCGGCCAGAATTTCCGGGCCAACTCCTCCTCGGCTTTGGTCAGACGCAAAAAGCGCTCCGCCATCTCCCAGTCGGAGACGATGAGCGGCAGCGGCTTGTCCGCAGGCCTTCCCTTGGCCGAAATAATTTTCTCCACGGCTTGGTGCATCGTGGCCAGACATCCAAGGGCGTAAAACGTTTCCGTCGGGTAGATGACCAGCCCGCCGCATGCAAGTTCAAGAACTTCAACCTCGTGCTGCCGACTCATGCGTCACCCCCTCCTTCGTGCATTGACCGGGGTCCGGCGAGACTGGTACACGCAAGGCACGGGCGCGCTTGGCGGCGCCCGGCAAACCTTTCCGCCCCTTGCAAATAAAATTCATGAATTTTCATATGTTGGAATCAAAGCTCGTCTTGGCAGGGACTTTGCTTGGTCTGATGAAAAAAGGAAGGAGATGGCCATGAAAATCACCCCGGATCAATTGGCTGCCCTGCAGCTCCAGCAAAAAAACACGGCCCGGAACACTCCAGGCGAAGGATTCGCAAAGGCCCTGGCCCAGGAACTTGGATCGGAATCCACCGCCCAGACCAGCAATGCCGCGCCTGCGACCGGTCCCATGGTTCGACTTGATCAGGCCTTGCAGGCCGCCATGCTGCAAAAACCAACAGAGCAGACGGTCATGGACAAGATGAATGCACTGCTTTCCAAGTGGGAAGATTATTCCCAAATCATCGGCTCGGAAAACGGCAATCTGCGAGAAGGCTACAATCTGCTCGCGGACATTCGCCAAAACATCCAGGAGGTCAAGGGCGATCTGGCCCAAACCTCCGGTCAGGGGCTCGCGGCCATGGTCGAAGAGCTGGACATCCTGACCACCACGGAAGAGTTCAAGTTTAACCGCGGCGACTACCTGAACTGACGCCCGGTTCCGGTGCCATTTCTCCCGTTTTTTTCGGCGCTTCACCTGAAGCGCCGTTTTTTATGATCAGAGCAGACCCAAAACAGCCTCGCGCACGCTAGCCTGCTTGATCTCCCGACGCGAGCCCTGAAACCTGAATTCGCGGCTCCAGATCCGATGATTGATCCGCCACGCCATCCAGACCAGCCCCACCGGCTTCTCCGGTGTTCCCCCGCCCGGCCCGGCAATGCCGGAGATGGCCAGGGCCACGGGGACCTTCATCAGCTCGCACACGCCCTTGACCATGCTCTCAACGCAAGCCTGACTGACCGCGCCATGACGGATCAATATCTCTTCGGGTACGCCGAGCAGACGCATCTTGACGCGGTTGTCATAGGCCACGACCCCACCCTCGAACCAGCGCGAGCTTCCCGCCACATCCGTCAGGGTGCTTGCGAGCAGCCCCCCGGTGCAGGACTCTGCCGTGGCCATATGGGCTCCCTGAAGAAGCAGGGATTCTCCAAGTCGGCCGACCATGGTTTCCACATCAAGTTCCATCAACCCTCCAGATCAGACGGGGAATAATTCTCCATGCCACGAACGTGGCAGTCCGGGCGTCCATGCCCAAGGCCGGCGACGATGTCCGGCTTCGCCAGGCATCATCCTGAAATTGATGGCATCTTCTACTCACGCACCTGGACCCAAGGCAAGCCTTGAATTCGCCCTTCCATGATGCCAAAGAAGAAATTCATTGAATGCCTGCATGATTTTTCAACCCCGAAACAAAGGAAAAAACCGATGTCCAGTTCCGGCGACAAGAATGAAACCCTGCTGCAGCCCGGCCGTTACCGGCATTTCAAGGGAAGAGAATACGAGGTCCTGGGCGTGGCCAGGCACAGCGAGGGCCTTGAGGACATGGTGGTGTACCGCCCACTCTACAACGACACGGGCCTGTGGGTGCGTCCGCTGTCCATGTTCACGGAACTCATCGAGCGGAACGGAAAAAAACAGCCACGTTTCACCTTCCTGGACAAAGCCTGACGTTTTTCTTCGGCAAAACCCTGCCCGTCGGAGGCGCCTATTTGCGTCGTATGCGAAAAACGCGAGTCGGCTCGATTAGGGCAAGGAGTTCCGGAGACATCCCTTTTGCGCCGGATGCGAAAAACGCGTGTCGGCTCGGTTCGGGCAAGGCCTGCCGGAACTCCTTTGCCGACCTCGTAATGCTTCCCGGCCTTGAGCTCTTGCCCTTTTTCTTGCCTCGTGTACGAAACGGCCGGGAAGCAAACGATGTCTGGCTCAGTCAGACAGCCGACAGGCCTTGCCCGAACCGAGCCGACACGCTTGAGCCGATGCGGGAAGTCCGTTGAAGATCACGGCAGCTTAAATCGAAGCAGAATTCGTCAACGACATTGCCCCCTTAATGGGGTGCAGGGGACGCGTCCCCTGCCCGCCGGAGGCATCTTTCTCTAATCCTTCTTGCGCACCAGCCGGGGCTTGCTGCCGTCCTGTGGTCCTATGATGCCGTCCATCTCCATCTGTTCGATGAAGCGGGCCGCACGGTTGAAACCGATGCGCAGACGGCGCTGGATCATGGAGATGGAGGCTCGGCCCTGGTCGGAGACGAAATCGATGGCCTCGGCGTACTTGGGGTCGTCGAGGACGTCGCTGGACCCGCCGTTGCCGTCCCCCCCGCTCTCGCCCGCCGT
Organism: Desulfomicrobium macestii; assembly: GCF_014873765.1. Classification (NCBI taxonomy): domain Bacteria; kingdom Pseudomonadati; phylum Thermodesulfobacteriota; class Desulfovibrionia; order Desulfovibrionales; family Desulfomicrobiaceae; genus Desulfomicrobium; species Desulfomicrobium macestii. The sequence continues at coordinate 23,741 of NZ_JADBGG010000021.1, forward strand.
GTTCCACTCGGCAAAATCCAGCTCGAATCGTTGAGGGCGCTGTTTTTCCCAGTATTTGACCACGCGCGCGATCTCGTCATCGCCCACAAAAGCGCCGTGCACGCGCTGAATGTTACCGCCGCTGAGCTTGAAGAGCATGTCACCGTGGCCGAGGAGATATTCCGCGCCGATGCCGTCGAGGATGGTCCGCGAGTCGTGTTTGGAGCTGACCTGAAAGGCTATGCGCGAAGGAAAGTTGGCCTTGATGATGCCGGTCACCACGTCCACGGAAGGACGCTGAGTGGCCAGGATGAGATGAATGCCCGAAGCGCGTGCCAGCTGCGCCAGGCGCACGATGCTGCCTTCAACTTCCTTGGCCGCCGTCATCATCATGTCGGCCAGCTCGTCGACCACGATGATAAGATAGGGAAAGGGCTTGAGGTCGCGCATGTCCTCGGGGCGGTCGTCACCCATCTCGTCGAGCTTCTGGTTGTAGGTGGTGATGTGCCGCACGCCTGTTCTGGCCATGGCCTCGTAGCGCTGCTCCATTTCATAGACCGCCCATTCCAGGGCGTTCTTGGCCAGATGCATGTCCGTGACCACGGGGTGGACCAGATGCGGAAGAGTTCCGTAGACGGCCAGTTCGATGCGTTTGGGGTCGACCAGCAGCAGTTTCACGTGCTCCGGGTCGTGCTTGTAGACGATGCTCAGGAGCAGGCAGTTCAGGCATACGGACTTGCCCGCGCCCGTGGCGCCGGCCACCAGCATGTGCGGCATCTTGGCCAGGTCGGCGATCTTGGGCACGCCCTGGATGTCCATGCCCAGGGCCAGGGGCAGCTGGGCCTTGGTGTCGGCGAAGGCCGGGTCATCGAGGATTTCACGCAGATAGACGATCTGGCGTTGTTCGTTGGGAATCTCGATGCCCACCGTGTCGCGTCCGGGCAGCGGGGCCACGATGCGCACGGCCCGGGCTTTCAGGGCCAGGGCCAGATCATCGCTCATACCCGCGATGCGGCTGACCTTGACGCCCGGCGCGGGCTTAAACTCAAACATGGTGATGACCGGTCCGGGCTGCACGCCCTGCACCTCGCCCTGAATGCCGAAATCGGCGAAGCAGGCGGTCAGAGCCTGGGACTGACGATCCAGAACGGCCTTGGAGATCGAAATGCGCGAGGCCGGAACCGGGGCCAGAAGATCGATGGGAGGCAGGCTGCCCAGGGTAGTTTGCGGGCGGACGGGAGGCACGGGTTTTGCGGTCTTGGGCTGAGGCTTGGGAATGATCCGGGGTTCTTCCCTGCGCGTCTCCTCTGCGGATTTGCGCGGTTTGGCGGGGGCGCGCTGAGGCTGCGGGGTGGCTGGGGCGGGGACCTGCGTGAAGCGCTCGGCCCGCCAGGCCCGGAATCCTTGGAGCAGACGCCGCAACGGAGCCAGCCAGGCCGCGCACTTTTCCATCAGAGCGTGGTAGGACATGCCGAAAAGCAGTCTGCCCGCGATGAGGGTCAGACAGACGGCCACGAGGACGAAGCCGTAATTGCCGAAGACGCGCTGCAGCAGCGCATACAGCGTCCGCCCGACAAAACCTCCGCTGACCATGCCCGATCCGGGCAAGCCCAGGTGCAGGACCGCGAAATGCGCCCAGATAGGAATCAGGATCGCCAGCATGATGCCGCCGATCCAGCGCAGCCAGTGCGGCCGAAAATTCGGGAAAAAGAGCATCGCCGCGGCCAGGGCGAAGAAAACGGGCCACAGCCATGCCGCCATGCCGCAAAGATCGACCAGTCCTCCGGCCACGTATGCGCCCAGGGTGCCGACCAGATTCTGCGTCTTGTGTCCGGCCACGGCCTGATGGTTGAATCCGGGGTCGGCGGGGGAAAAGGAATACAGGGCCAGGGTCACAAGTGCCAGTGAACAGGCGAAGACCAGCGCACAAATTTCCCGTACGAGCTTGTTGCCGTCTTTAGTCATGCGTTTTTTTCCATGCTGGGACAGTTGCAAAAACAAAAGGCCACAGAGCGCTCTCCATGGCCTTTTGGATGCTGTCGATCAACCAATCTATTCGCGGCCGAGGTATTCGCCCGTTTCCGTATTGACCTTGATCTTGGTTCCAATCTCGACGAAAAGCGGGACGTTGACCACGATCCCCGTCTCCAGGGTCGCGGGTTTGGAGGCGCCGGTAACCGTGTCGCCTTTCATGCCGGGATCGGTCATGGTCACTTCCAGGACAACGGAGCCTGACATTTCCAGATCAAGCGGACGACCTTGATACAGCATGACCTTGTAGGCCTGTGCTTCTTTCAGGTAGCCGCCCTTTTCACCGATGAGATCGTGGGGAACGGAAGTCTGCTCGAAGGTTGTCATATCCATGAAGGCATAGCTGTCGCCTTCATTGTAGAGGTACTGCATTTCCCGGACTTCCAAGTCCGGCTTGGGAAATTTGATCCCGGAGCGGAAATTCTGCTCGACCACCGACCCGGTGAGCAGGTTGCGGTACTTGGTGCGCATGAACGCACCGCCCTTGCCCGGCTTGTAATGACTGCACTCCAGAATCTCGCACGGTGCGCCGTCAATCTCTATCTTCTTGCCTTTCTTGAAATCACTCGTAGCTAACATGCTTGCCTTGCTTCCTCCATAGATTTGTCCCTGCCGGCGGCAGCCTCAGGGCTGGACGGCCAGACGCTGCCAAAGCGCCTGGACTGCGAGCGCATAGCTCATAATGCCGAAACCGGCAATAGCCCCTATGCAGTGCCGCCCGATGAGACTTGTGTGCCGCATGGCGGACTGGCGGGCGTGCACGTTGCTCAGATGGACCTCGACGCAGGGAAGCCCGGTCCAGGCCAGGCAATCGGCCAAGGCGAGGCTGGTGTGGGTGTAGGCTCCGGCATTGAGGACGATTCCGTCGCTCTTGACCTTCCACGCCTCTTCCAGCCGATCGATGAGAGCGCCCTCGGAATTGGACTGGAACAGCGTCAGACGAATGCGTCCGGCGTCTTCTCCGAGCAATCTTTCAACCAGCCCCGGGAGCGCGTCCATGCCTTCGGTTCCGTATATTTCCGGCTGTCGCTGTCCCAGAAAGCCCAGATTGGGCCCGTTTATGACCACGAACTCCATGGATTATTTCTGCTCCGAAGGCTCGCTCACGGTATCGGAGTGCGGCGGCAGGACCACAACCGTGTCCGGCTCGTCCTGGGCGATGACGGCATCCGGGTCCAGGGCGGCGACATCGACGTTCATGAGAAAAATGCGATCTCCGGCCTCTACCTCGCGGTCGCTGACGATGATCTCAAGGTTGCACAACACGCCCGTAGCTCCGCCCTGCGCCTTGGGCAACGCCACGGTGTCCTGCATGAGTTGCTTGATTTCGGCCATGCCGATGATGCGGTAAAAGCTTGATCCAAGCTCCCCGACAGGTTCGGCGATGGTCACAAAGGACGGCAGGGATTCGGGCGTCGTCTGATAGAGCATGGCATAGAGCACATCATGCATGCCGGCGATATAGCGGTCCTCTTCCAGCGAGATGATCTGGCCTCCAAGGCTCAGGTCACCCACGAAACTGGCCGAGATCAGAAAGCTCTGAACCATGTCTCCGGTTTCCGGATCTCCCTGGGTGTTGAGCAGACCGCTCTGGGTGAAAGCACCGTCCATGCGCCCCAGCGGGGTCATCCCGGCCACGGGCACGATGACTATGTTCTTGTTCAGGATCTTGTTGAAGACCTTGACCAGACCTGCGTTCCTGGCCTCGGTCCAAACCCCGGTGTCGGCATCCACGTATTTGATCAGGTCCACTTCACTCAAACGCAATTCGACAGTGGCTTGTTCCTCGACCCGGATGGGTTCCTGGGCAGAATTGGCCGAAACCAACTTCACTTCCTTGGAACACCCTCCAAAGATAAAGACGGCGCTCAAGAGCACGAGCAACGCACGCATAGTATGCCTCCAATTAATTATTGATAACCAAGACAATTCTTTCTATCACTGCCTGATCAAAACGCATTTCGTCAAGAACCCTAGCCCCAGGAAATGGTAGTTTCATGCCCAGCACCGTAATTTTGGAAAAGACAATCTACACCATCGATCAATTGGGAGAAATGCCGCTTCCTCAACTCGCCCTTGCCGGACGATCCAATGTTGGAAAATCGTCCCTGCTGAACAAACTCACCGGCAGGAAAAATCTTGCGAAAATCAGTTCCACCCCCGGCAAAACCCGCAGCCTGAACTTTTACAGGGTCAGCCCGGAAGAATTCTATCTCGTTGATCTTCCGGGATACGGATATGCCCGTTGCTCCAAAACGGAACGTGAAAAATGGGCCACGCTCATCAACAGATACTTGAAAAACAACCCCCGCCTCTTTGGTGTAGTAGCCCTGCTTGATTCACGCCTCCCGCCCCAGGCCCTTGACATAGAGCTGATCACCTACATCAGGGCTCAAGGGATGGATGTATTCCCCGTGATGACCAAGGCCGACAAATGCAAGCAACCCGTACGGAGCGCAAATCAGACCGCATGGCAAAGACTCCTCGGAACGGAAAAGCCACCGCTGCTCATCTCCAGCCATTCCGGCATGAATATCGACAAACTCTGGCAATTCTTCCTTGATAAATTTTCCGCAGTGCAGCCTCACGAATAAGAATTTGTGCATGATTCAATACGAAATTATTTTGTGATTGAACAGTTTTTTATCCAACCCAACACCAAAAAAACATCTCGGAAAGACCTGCGCGCCATTTACCCGAAACAATGACGCAGGTTGACATGTTTTATTTCGCACTGTCCGGTTGACGCAGTCCGTTTTGAACATCTAAGCTCAGGCATGAACGTTCTCCTTCTCGTCCTGCTCCCCCTCCTGGGAGCCATGCTCCCGCCCCTGACCATTCGCTTCGGACGCGACGTCTGCACCTGGGCGGCCATGGCTGTCACCGCGTGCACCCTGATGCTGGCCGCGGTCCTGTTCATCCAGGCCCTTGAAGGCTCTCCCGCGTCCATGCATCTGCCCTGGCTGCACGGCATCGGGCTTGACCTGTCCCTGCGCATGGACGGCCTGGCCGCCCTGTTTGCATTGCTGGTGCCGGGCATCGGGCTGCTGGTCATCATCTATGCCCGCTACTATCTCTCGGAAAAGGATCCCATGGGTCGCCTCCATGGGCTGCTGCTCGTGTTCATGAGTTCCATGCTCGGCGTGGCGCTGTCCGACAACCTGATCCTGATGCTCATCTTCTGGGAGTCGACCTCGCTTTCCTCCTTTCTGCTCATTGGCTTCTGGCAACACCGCGCGGATGCCAGGCAGGGTGCGCGCATGGCCCTGATCGTCACAGGGGCGGGCGGCCTGGCCCTGCTGGCCGGGTTTCTGCTTCTGGGACAGATGGCCGGGACATTCCGAATTTCCGAGATTCTGGCACAAGGCGACCACATCCGCGCCCATTCGCTCTACGTCCCGACGCTCATGCTCATCCTGATCGGCGCTTTCACCAAGTCGGCGCAGTTTCCGTTCCATTTCTGGCTGCCAAAGGCCATGGCCGCGCCCACGCCCATCAGCGCCTATCTGCACTCCGCCACCATGGTCAAAGCCGGCGTCTTCCTACTGGCCAGACTCTACCCTGTCCTGTCAGGCACGGACCTCTGGTTCTTCACCGTGAGCGGCGTAGGTCTGACCACGCTGCTCATGGGCGCCTATGCCGCCATCTTCCAGCATGACCTGAAAGGACTCCTGGCCTACTCGACCATCAGCCACCTCGGCCTCATCGTGCTTCTCTTCGGACTGGACACGCCGCTGGCTGCCGTGGCCGGAGTGTTCCACATCATCAACCACGCTACCTTCAAGGCCTCCCTGTTCATGGCCGCAGGCATCATCGACCACGAAACCGGAACCCGCGACATGCGCCGCCTGAACGGGCTCTGGAAATACATGCCCCACACCGCGGCCCTGGCCATGATCGCGGCCGCCGCCATGGCCGGTGTTCCGCTCCTGAACGGCTTTCTGTCCAAGGAGATGTTTTTTGCCGAAACCCTGCACGTTCACCTGCTCGGCCCCGCTTGGATGCTCCTTCCGGCCGCCGCGACCCTGGCCGGAATCTTCGCCGTGGCCTATTCCGCCCGCTTCATTCACGACGTCTTCTTCAACGGGGCGCCCCGTGATCTACCCAGGTTTCCGCCGCACGAACCGCCGCGCTTCATGAAGATTCCGGTGGAGATCCTGGCCGGAGCGTGCCTGCTGGTGGGCATCCTGCCCGCCCTGACCGTGGGTCCGCTGCTGGATCTGGCCGCCACCAGCGTGACGGGTGAAACCTTGCCGCCCTACAGCCTGGCCATATGGCACGGCTTTAACACACCGCTGCTGATGAGCCTCGTCGCCCTTGGAGGCGGGTTTGCCGTCTACGCAATGCGGCGCAGGCTCTTCGCCCTGCACGAGCGCCTGCCCCTTGCTCCCGATGCTGCCGCTCTCTTCCATGCCGCCGAGGAAGCCCTGATCCGATGCGCACGCGCCTTCCTGCACGGCTTGGACAACGGCTCCCTGCAACGCTCGGCGGCCCTGCTCCTGGGCGTGGCGGCCCTGGTCATGATTCTGCCCCTCGCCGGTCCTGCCATCAGCGGCCCGCTCCCTCTCACCCCCATCGACGGCCCGTCTCTCATGGGCGCGCTGCTGCTCATTGCCGCCGGTCTGCTGACCGTGCTCTGGCACGAACACCGCCTGTCCGCGATCATGGCCCTAAGCGTTGTCGGCCTGCTCGTGGCCTTGGTCTTCGTGCGTTTCTCCGCTCCGGACCTGGCCCTGACCCAGCTCAGCGTCGAGGTGGTGACCATCATGCTTCTGCTGCTGGCCCTCTTTTTCATTCCCCGGCGTCACAAACCGCGATCCCGCCCATCCGGACGCTTCAGGGATATTGTCCTGTCCACGGGCATCGGGGCCGGATGCGGACTGCTGGCCTGGGGCATGCTGACCCGCCCCCTTGACTCCATCTCCACATTTTTCATGGAGCAGAGCATACCCGGCGGTGGCGGAGCCAATGTGGTCAACGTCATTCTGGTGGATTTTCGCGGCTTCGACACCCTGGGCGAAGTCACGGTCCTGGCCGTGGCCGCCGTCGGCATCTTCGCCATGCTCGACAATCTGCGTCTGCCGATCCCGGCGCACGACCAGGACGGCCGCCCCTGGGCCGCCGAGCCGCATCCACTCATCCTGTCGCAGACGACCCGTTTCCTGCTGCCACTTGCCCTTTTGGTCTCGGTCTTCCTGTTCCTGCGCGGGCACAATGCGCCCGGGGGCGGCTTCATCGCGGGCCTGGTCACGGCAGTGGCTCTCATTCTGCAATACATGGCCAACGGCACCGCCTGGACCCAGCGGCAGTGGCGGCTGCCCTTCCATCCGCTCATCGCCGTCGGCGTGCTCGTGGCCGCCGCCACCGGAGCCGCCAGCCTGCTTGCAGGCCATCCCTTCCTGACCTCCACCTTCGGCCATGTCAGCCTGCCCATTGTCGGAAAATTCGAGCTGGCCAGCGCCATGCTTTTCGACCTGGGCGTTTTTCTGACCGTCGTCGGGGTGATCATGCTCATCCTGGCCAATCTGGGCAAGCTGACCAGGCGCAAAATTCGCCCCGCAAGGATACGCTGATGGAAGCCCTCGCCGCCCTGATCATCGCCGTTCTCATCGGTTGCGGGACGTACCTGACGCTATGCGCCCGGACCTTCTCCGTGGTTCTCGGGCTCTCGCTCATGTCCTACGCGGTCAACCTCTTCCTCTTTTTCAGCGGCCGTCTGGTCACCGGTGCACCGCCTCTGGCCACAAACATCGGAGCCACGGCCGACCCCTTGCCCCAGGCGCTGGTCCTGACCGCCATCGTCATCGGTTTCGGCATGACCGCCTTCGTGGTCATCCTGGCCTTGCGCGCCCTTGGAGAGCTGGGCACCGACCAGGTCGACGGAGAGGACGAAAAACCATGAACCATCTGATCATGATCCCCCTGCTCCTGCCGCTGGCCGCCGGCATGACGAACCTTCTGCTGGTGCGCAAAGGCATCGGCCCACAGCGCCTTGTCTCCGTCCTGACGGCCTGCGGGCTGCTCGCGGCGACCCTGCTTTTACTGGTCAGGGCCGAAACCGGGCACATCGACACATACGAACTCGGCAACTGGCCCGCGCCCTTCGGCATAATCCTGGTGCTCGACAGGCTGAGCGCCCTCATGCTTGTCCTGACCGCCTTCCTGACCCTGCCTGTCCTGCTCCATGCCTGTAGCGGCGACGACAAGCTCGGACGTGATTTTCACGTCATCTTCCCGTTGCAGATCATGGGCTTAAACGGTGCGTTCCTGACCGGCGACCTCTTCAACCTTTTCGTCTTCTTCGAAATACTGCTCATTGCGTCCTATTGCCTGGCGCTGCACGGCCTGGGCCCCGAGCGCACGCGAAACGCCCTGCGCTACGTGGTCCTGAACCTCATCGGCTCAAGTCTTTTCCTCATCGCCCTCGGCACCCTCTATGGAGTCTGCGGCACCCTGAACATGGCCGACCTCGCGCTCAAGGTGGCCGGCAGCACTCCGGATCAGGCCCCGCTGCTGCGCGCCGCCGGCTTGCTTCTTCTGGCCGTGTTCGGGTTCAAGGCCGCCATCCTGCCCCTCTTCCTGTGGCTGCCCGGCCTTTACGCCGCCGTACTGCCCTCGGTGGCAGCACTTTTCGCCATCATGACCAAGGTTGGCGTCTATGCCATCCTGCGCACCCAGTCGCTCATCTTCACAAACCACGGTCCCGTTCCCGAAGCGGCAGGGCTGCTCTTTCCCGTGGCCCTTGCGACACTGGCCGCCGGATCGCTGTGCGTCCTCGGCAGCAGGCGCCTGCGGGTGCTTCTGGCCTGGCTGGTCATCGTTTCCGTCGGCACCCTGCTGGCAGGCATCGGCCTGTGGAACGTGGCCGGGATAAGCGCGAGCCTCTATTATCTGCCGCACTCAACCCTGGTCACCGCCGGACTCTTTTTGCTCGCCGATCATCTGGCGCGCCAGCGCGGACCGGCGGGGGACGTGCTTGAGTCAGGCCCTACCATGTCTCGCCCGAATCTGCTGGGATCGCTTTTTCTCCTTGGCGCCATGGCCATCGCCGGGCTACCCCCGCTGTCCGGATTCATCGGCAAACTGCTGCTCCTCAATGCCGCGCAGGCTCCTATTGCAGCCTGGCTCTGGCCTGTCGTCCTTGGCGGCAGTCTCATAGGAATCATCGCGCTGGGCCGATGCGGAAGCGTACTCTTCTGGAAGACCCAGGGCGATCCTCTATCCGGCCCCCCGGTGTCATGGCTGCGGCTCGCACCCGCCGCCACGCTGCTCCTGACCGCCGTGGCACTGTCGGTCATGGCGGGTCCCGTCACCACATACACCGACGCCGCGGCCGAACAGCTCCTTGCTCCGGACAGCTACATCAACGCCGTTCTCGGCAGGGGAACCCCATGAAAAGATGGCTGCCACAACCCATGTTCAGCCTGTTCCTGCTGCTGATCTGGCTTCTGCTCGTGAATTCGGCGGCTCCCGGGCAGATTGTCCTCGGAGCGCTGCTCGCCGTGACCATACCGCTGTTCACGATCAGGTTCTGGCCCGATCAACCGTGCATGCGCCGCCCGCTTACCCTCATCGTCTATCTGGCCGTTTTTTTCTGGGACATCGTCGTCGCCAACCTGACCGTGGCCCGCCTCATACTCGGCCCGACAGGGAGGCTGCGGCCAGCGTTCATCCGCCTGCCCCTGGACCTGAAAAACGATTTCGCCATCACCCTGCTGGCCCACACCATATCCCTCACTCCGGGCACCGTTTCCGCGCAAGTGGCGGAGGATCGGCGCAGCCTGCTCATTCACGTCCTGGACCTCGATGATGAAGCCCTGCTCGTGAACCGCATCAAACAGCGCTACGAAGCGCCCCTGAAGGAGATCTTCCCATGCTGACCACTGCCATCACGGTGGCCTTTTTCTGCATAGCCGCCGCCCTGACGCTCAATTTCTGGAGACTCTTTGCCGGGCCGACCCTTCCGGACCGCATCCTGGCCCTGGACACCATGGCCATCAACACCATCGCCCTTTTGATCCTGCTGGGCATCCATCAGAACCTGACCGAATATTTCGAGGCAGCCCTGCTCATCGCCATGATGGGCTTCATCGGAACCGTGGCCCTGTGCAAATACCTGTTGCGCGGCGACATCATCGAATAGGAGTTGCCAGACATGCTCAGTGAAGCGCTCATCTCCCTCTTTCTGCTCATCGGAGGAGCTTTCGCCCTGATCGGCTCCATCGGGTTGGCCCGCCTGCCCGACCTTTTCACCCGGCTGCACGGACCGACCAAGGCCACGACGCTGGGTGTCGGCGGCATCCTGATCGCATCGGTCCTGCACTTCAGCGGACAGGAGCATGCCTTGAGCCTGCACGAGCTGCTCATCACCCTCTTTCTTTTCGCCACCGCCCCGGTCAGCGCCTATCTCATTGCCCGATCGGCACTGCACCTGCGCGGCCCGGACGGGCCCAAGGACGACTCTTGAAATTTGGCGACAAGCAGGAATGTCCGAAATACGATTCCCAAGTTCAATGGAAATCGCCGTGCGGTGCTCAGGCATGGCTTGGTTTGAAGCTTCCAAACGTCGTCTTGACCGGACCGGAGGGGAAGAATAGGTAGAGGCACATTTTTCAAGCAGCCCAGCGCACCAATCTTTTCGACCATGGCAAGGAGAGACTCACATGGCAGTATTCGTGGCGGATCATCCACTCATCAAGCACAAGCTCGGACTCATGCGCAAGCATGATATCAGTACCAAGAATTTCCGGGAACTCGCTTCCGAAGTCGCCAGACTGCTGACATACGAGGCCACCAAGGACCTGGAGACAGAAAAAAAGACCGCGCAGGGATGGGCCGGGCCCGTCGAGGTGGACGTGATCAAGGGCAAGAAGATCACCGTCGTGCCGATCCTGCGCGCCGGACTCGGCATGCAGGACGGCGTGCTTGACCTGATCCCCGGCGCCAAGGTCAGCGTCGTCGGTTTCTACCGCAACGAGGAGACCCTCCAGCCCGTGGAATATTACGTGAAGCTGGCCAAGAACATAAGCAAGCGCATGGCCCTCATCCTTGACCCCATGCTCGCCACGGGCGGCACCCTGGACGCCACCATCCGCTGCCTGAAGAACGCAGGCTGCACCAGCATCCGCGGCCTCTTTCTGGTCGCGGCTCCCGAAGGGCTGAAGCGGATCACCGAAGCGCACCCCGATGTGGATATCTACGTCGCAGCCGTTGACGAACGCCTGAACGAAAACGGGTATATCCTGCCCGGCCTGGGCGACGCCGGGGACAAAATCTTTGGCACCAAATAGGAGGCTAACGTGATTTCCGACAAACTCATGGACGAACTGTCAGGGGAGATCGAGAGAACCCTCAAGGCCATGGCCAAGGCCAAGACCCCCGAGGAAAAGCTGACCTACAGCATGACCGTCAAGAACTTGTGTCAATCGATGGGCGTGTTCCTCCAGGCGGCCGCCGACTACATGGAATACGCAGACGGCAACGACGAGGATTTCGAAAGACCGTTCTGATCATCCCCGAGCACTTTGCAACAAAAAACGCCCGATCATCCGACCGGGCGTTTTTTGTCATCTGAAGGCTGAAAATGCTAGTTCTGGGCAGCGAGCCAGTCCAGGGCGGCTTTGAGATCAAGGCTCCCGGCATAGATCGCCTTGCCTGTGATGACTCCGGCCAGACCTTTCTCACGCAAGGGATGAACGGCCTGCACGTCTTCAAGAGTGGAGATGCCTCCGGCGATGAGCACGGGTCTGTCCGTCATGGCCAGCAGGGCTTCAAGGGCCGGGATGTTCACCCCGGACTGCATCCCGTCGCGGCTTATGTCGGTGTAGATGAAAAAAGCGGCGCCCGCTGCCTCAAGTTCGGGGACGACATCCGCCACGGTCTTGTCCGCATCCTCGACCCAGCCCTTGGTCTTGAGCCTGCCGTCGCGGGCGTCGAGGGAAACCCCGATGCGACCTGGGTAGACTTGGCAGAGTTCGCTGAACAATTCGGGATCTTCCAGCGCAACGGTGCCGATGATCAGGCGCGTCACCCCGGCTTCAAGATATTTGCCCGCGATCTCGACGCTTCGAATTCCACCGCCGAGCTGTACCGGGATGGAAACCGCCGAACACAACTCGCGAATCAGGTCCATGTTACGAGGAGTCCCACTGAATGCGCCATCAAGATCGATGACATGCAGCCATCTGGTACCCGCCTCCACCCACTGCCTGGCCATGGCCACCGGATCGTCGGAAAAAATCGTGACCTGATCCTCGACACCCTGCCGCAAGCGCACGCACTTGCCATCTTTTATGTCAACTGCCGGAAATATATTCATAAACCAAGAACCCTCGTCCCTTCTTCCAAAGCTTCGGCCGCTATTTCAAGCGGCGTGATCCAGCGTCCCTTGCGTTTGAAGAAACGCCCTCCCTTGAGCAGATTTTCGGCCAATCCCTGCTGCTCCTCTTCAAAATGATAGCGCCGCACTTCACTGGTGGCCATGTTGATCAGGAAAAGATCCAGGGTCACGCCGGCAGGACGGGTCACGCCCCATTCGCCGCCGTCGCGCTCCTGCCAGCGGGAAACAAAAGGCACGAGCAGAAAATCCGCCTTGATGCAGGTTCCCACATTCTTCCAGTAGTCAAGGGGCTCGAAACGCGGTCTTTCCTTGCCGGCCTGGACGATCTCCTCGCACTGCCTGACCGTGGCCGCGTGCATGACCGTGCGCGCCTCGCTTTTATCCAGAATGGCGGCCAGGTTGTCGTCCAGGGAATCCAATACCTCTTCAGAAATGACCGAAACCTCATCCGGCAGTACACCGGCCATGAGTTCCCAGTCATGCTGCGCATGGACAAAATGAGCCACGGCCAGGGTGGCCTTGGGCTCGACGGCGGGCCAGTGCGCGGTGCCCGCGCAGGCCGTACATAAAAATAGCAAAGCCGGAATGATGTATCTCATGAGTCAAGACCTCCTTTGGTGCTGAGCACGTCTTCGCGTTCCACGCGCACGGCCTGACGCAGGGCCAGGCCGAGTCCCTTGAATACCGATTCCAGCAGATGGTGCCCGTTTTGTCCGTAAAGCATGCGCACGTGCAGGTTCATGCCCGCCTTGGACGCCAGGGATTTCAGAAATTCACGCCACAGATCCTTTTCCTCTCCGGCGATAACGGCCGGCAGGACATTTTCCTCGTACACCAGATAGGACCGTCCCGAAAGGTCGAGACAGACCTCGGTCAGGGCTTCGTCCATGGGAACCTTCGCACATCCGACCCGGGCGATGCCCCGGCGCTCTCCAAGGGCCATGCTCAAGGCGTTGCCAAGGCACAAGCCGATGTCCTCCAGAGAGTGATGCGCGTCTATATGCAGATCGCCCTTGCAGGAAATCTCAAGATCGAAACCGGCCCAATGGCCCAAAAGATCAAGCATGTGGTCGGCGAATCCGAACCCTGTTTGCACCGAGCAGACGCCCTTTCCGTCGAGATTGACGACCACGGAAATCCGGGTTTCCCGGGTCTCCCGATCGATACGGCCTGTACGAGGATGCATAACGTCTCCTTGCAGTGAAAAAAGGCCGGGCTATGAAGCCCGGCCCTGGTTTTATCCCTTGGCTTCCGCCGTCGCGTCATCTTCCGCCGGGGACTCTTTTCGCTTCTTGCCGAACGCATAGGCCACCCAGATGCCTATCTCGTACAGAATGCACAGCGGCCCGGCCATCAGCGTTTGGGAGACAACGTCCGGCGGAGTGAGCACTGCGGCCACGACGAAACTCCCCAATATGGCGAATTTACGATATTTGCGCAGGGTCTGGTGCGTCACGATCCCAAGGATCGAAAGGAAGAACATGAAGAGTGGCAACTCGAAAATAAACCCGAACGCAAAAAGCATGCTGGTCGAAAAGCTGAAATACTCCCTGACCGAGGGCATGGGCTTGATGACATCCGAAGCATAACCCAGAAAAAACTGAAAACCAAACGGGAATACCACATAATACCCGAATAGAGCCCCGGACACAAAACAAAGGGCCGAACACAAGGCTATGGGGATCATGTATTTTCGCTCCCCTTCGTAGAGACCGGGAGCGATGAACATCCAGAGCTGATAGAAAATGTACGGACTGGCCACGAAAAGTCCGGCGATGGCCGCGACCTTGAGGTGGGTGAAGAAGGCCTCGGGCAGACCAGTGTAGATAAGCGAACCGCCGGAAGGTTCGAGCAGCGTGATAAGCGGCTGCATGAGCATCATGAAGAGCTGCTCGGCAAACGCATAACAGACCAGAAGGCCCACGAACGCCGCGATGATGCAGCGCACCAGACGCACCCGAAGCTCATTCAGGTGCTCGGTGAACGTCATCTCATGCACGGGCTCTTCTTCTTCGGGCTCGGCCTTGGCCTCGGCCTCGGCGACGCCCCCATCGCCCTTGGGCGCGATGTCGGAGGTGCTTTCAGCCGCGTCCCCGCTGTCCTGAGCCTCCGGCGAGAGAGGTTCGGGGTCGGCGGAATCTTCCGACGGCGAATCCTCCGTCGGCCGAGAAGCGCCATCCTCAGCTTCGTCCGAAGCCACGGCGTCCCCCAAGTCCAGACCGGGGGCGTGCCCTTTGTCGGAGGAATCGTTCAGAACGGGGTCTTCAGCCGTACCCTCGCCCTGATTCAGGGAAGACGTCCCTTCCGATTCAGCGCCGGCTTCGTCTTCGATCCTGTCCCGATCCGTGCGCTCCTCGCTCATGCCTTGTCCTTCTCGTTCTCCGTGGCCTTCACGGTGGGTTGCTCGGCAGGCTGATCGGGAGCAGGAGCCGCCGCGGCCTCTGGCTCGGCAGTGGCCGCGGTTTCAGGAAAAAGCTCCTTCTTGGCCTGTTCCGTCTTCACTTTCTGCTCGGACTGCTCGGCTTCCATTTCGATGGTCCGCTTCACATCGGTGCTGACTCGCCGGAATTCACCCAGGGCCTTGCCCAGGGACTTGGCCATTTCCGGCAGCTTGGCAGGCCCGATGACGATCAGGGCGACTATGAGAATAACTATAAGTTCCGTGGACCCAATTCCAAACATAGGTTCATCTCCGTGAGAGGTGTGTTTTGGACGGCTATTCCCACTCTATGGTGCTCGGCGGCTTGGACGAAATGTCGTACACCACGCGATTAACCCCTTTGACCTCGTTGATGATCCTGCTCGACATGCGCCCCAGGATCTCGGTCGGAATCCTGGACCAGTCGGCGGTCATGGCGTCGATGGAATCGACAATGCGCAGGGCGATGACGTGTTCGTAAGTACGTTCATCACCCATGACGCCGACCGTCTTCAACGGCAGCAGTACGGCAAATCCCTGCCAGACCTTGTAGTACCAGTTGGAAGCCATGAGCTCGTGCTGCACGATCTTGTCGGCCTGGCGCAGAATTTCAAGACGCTCGTCGGTGATCTCGCCGATGACGCGGATGGCAAGACCGGGGCCCGGGAACGGGTGGCGCCACACGATGAAATCGGGCAGCCCCAGTTCCTGGGCGACCTTGCGCACTTCGTCCTTGAACAACTCGCGCAGGGGTTCGACCAGGGCGAAATCCATCTTTTCAGGCAGCCCGCCGACGTTGTGATGGCTCTTGATCACGGCGGAAGGCCCCTTGAAGCTGATGGATTCGATGACGTCGGGATAGAGCGTGCCCTGGGCCAGATACTTGACCCCCGGAATCTTCTTGGCCTCTTCCTCGAATACCTCGATGAAGGTGTAGCCGATGATCTTGCGCTTCTGCTCGGGATCATCAAGCCCTTCAAGCCGTGACAGGAACTTGTCCTGCGCCTTGATGTAATGCAGGTTCAGGTCGAAATGCTGGCGCAGGTAGCCGATTACCTCGTCGCCCTCGCCCGCACGCAACAGGCCGTTGTCGACGAAGATGCAATGCAGGTTCTTGCCGATGGCCTTGTTCAGCAGCACCGCCACGACGGTGGAATCGATGCCGCCGGAGAGACCGCACACCACCTTGTCGTCGCCGATCTGCTCCGGCAGGGCCTGCAGCATGGAATCCACGAACGAAGACATGGTCCAGACGGATTTAAGATCTGCCACATGGAAAAGGAAATTGCGCAGGATTTCATCGCCCTGCTCGGTGTGCGCCACCTCGGGGTGGAACTGCAGCGCATACATCTTGCGGCTGACGTCGGCCATGGCCGCGATCTCGATGTTCTGGGTCTTGGCCGTAACCGAAAAACCCGGAGGAACGGCCAGGACATGGTCCCCGTGGGACATCCAGACCGTCAGCTTTTCAGCTTCGGAGACCGTATTCCACAAAGGGCACTGTCCTTCGAAATAAAGGTCGCTGCGGCCGTATTCGCGGTCAAGCGAAGGCGCGACCTTGCCGCCAAGCATGTGCGCCATGAGCTGCATGCCGTAGCAAATGCCAAGGATCGGAAGGCCCCACTCGAAGATGCAGGGATCGATGCCCGGAGAGTCGGGGCTGGACACGGAGGCCGGGCCACCGGAAAGGATAATGGCGCTGGGCTGCAGGGCCTTGAGCTCGTTTATTCCGATATTGCATGGATGAATCTCGGAATAGACGCCGGATTCACGGGTGCGCCGGGCGATGAGCTGGGTGTATTGGGATCCGAAATCCAGAATGATGACTTTTTCTTGTATATCCATTTTTACCTCCATCCGATTTCACGGATGGTTATGATCTCGAAAGTTTCAGTACGCGTCCACCCTGTAATTGGGCGCTTCCTTGGTGATGATCACGTCGTGGACGTGACTTTCGCGCAGACCGGCCGCGGAGATCTCCACGAACTGGGCCTTTTGCTGCATGGTTTCGATGTCCTTGGCGCCCAGATAGCCCATCCCGGAACGAACCCCGCCGACAAGCTGATCTATGGTCTCAAGCACCGATCCCTTGTAGGGAACGCGGCCGACAATGCCCTCGGGAACGAGCTTCTTCGAGCCTTCCTGAAAGTAACGGTCGCTGCTGCCATCCTTCATGGCGTCGATGGAACCCATGCCACGATAAATCTTGTAGGTACGGCCCTGGTACAGAATCTTTTCGCCCGGGCTCTCCTCGGTTCCCGCGAACATGGAACCCATCATGACCGTATCGGCCCCGGCGACCAGGGCCTTGACCACATCACCGGAAAACTTCACCCCGCCATCGGCGATGCAACAGCGGCCTTCTTCGCGACAGGCCCGCACGCATTCCATGATGGCCGTGATCTGCGGCACGCCTACACCGGCCACGATGCGCGTGGTGCAGATGGAACCGGGCCCGATCCCTACCTTTACCGCATCCGCGCCCGCCGCGATGAGGGCCTTGGCCCCCTCGTAGGTGGCCACGTTGCCAGCGATGATCTGGACATCCGGCCAATCGGTCTTGGTCGCGCGGACCGCGTCCAGAATATTCCGGGAATGGCCATGAGCCGAATCCAGGACGATCACGTCCGCTCCGGCCCTGACCAGCGCCTCGACGCGTTCGGCGCGTCCAGTGCCGACACCCACGGCCGCACCGACACGCAGACGTCCCATCTCGTCCTTGCAGGCGTTGGGATACTTGCGAACCTTGTCGATGTCCTTGATGGTCAGCAGCCCTTTGAGCTTGTTGCCTTCATCCACCACCAGAAGCTTTTCGATGCGGTTGTCATGCAGGTGCCGCTTGGCGTCCTCGAGGGAAATGCCCACCGGCACGGTGACAAGCCTCTTGCTGGTCATGACTTCGCTGACCTTGGCGGACATGTCGGTCACGAAACGCACGTCGCGGTTGGTGACGATGCCAACGAGCTGGTCGCCAAGCACCACCGGCAAACCGGAGATGCGGTAGTCGCGCATCAGCTCCAGCGCATGACCGACGGTGTCGTCGGGATCCACGGTTATCGGATCGACGATCATGCCCGATTCCGACTTCTTGACCTTCACGACCTCAAGGGCCTGCTGCTCGACGGTCATGTTCTTGTGCACGATGCCGATGCCCCCGGCCCGGGCCAGGGAAATGGCCATGCGCGATTCGGTGACCGTGTCCATGGCCGCGCTCAAGAAGGGGATGTTGAGCTCGATGGTCGGGGTCAGTCTGGTGTTCAAAATGACCTGATCCGGTGTCACTTCAGAGTACGCCGGAGCAAGCAGGACATCGTCGAAAGTCAACGCCTTGCCTAGAAATTTATCCATATTTCATCTCTCCCGATGCTGGGGATTGGGTTACAATTCAAGATTCGGGGCTAGATCCCCAGATAAGCCTTTTTGACATCCTCGTTGGAGAGCAGGGCCGCGCCCGAGTCTTCAAGCGTTATGCGGCCGTTTTCCATGACATAGGCCCTGTGAGCGATCTTGAGCGCCTGATTGGCGTTCTGTTCGACCAGAAAGACCGTGGTCCCCGATTCGTTGACCTTGCGAATGATGTCGAAAATTTGAGCGATGATGATCGGCGCGAGTCCAAGAGAGGGTTCGTCCAGCAGCAGCAGTCTGGGCCGGGCCATGAGCGCGCGGGAAATGGCCAGCATCTGCTGCTCGCCGCCGGACAGGGTGCCGCCGAGCTGCTTGCGTCGCTCGGCCAGAATGGGAAAGAGCGTGAAGACATATTCCAGATCCTGGGCGATGCCGACCTTGTCGTTGCGCAGGAAGGCCCCCAGGTCCAGGTTCTCCATGACCGTCATTTCCGGGAATATGAGCCGCCCTTCAGGCACCTGCGATATGCCCATGCGCACGATCCTGTCCGCCTTGACCTGATGGATGGGCTGGCCCTCGAACAGGATTTCGCCGCTTCGGGGCGGAACCCCGCCGCAGATGGACATGAGCGTGGTGCTCTTGCCCGCGCCGTTGGCACCGATCAGGGAAACGATCTCCCCCTTGTCGATGTGCATGGAAATCCCGTGCAGGGCCTGGATGTTTCCATAGAATGTGCAGACGTTCTTGAGTTCAAGCATGCGCTTCCTCCCCGAGGTAGGCTTTGATGACCCGAGGATCGCTGCTGATCTCGGACGGAGTGCCGCTGGCGATGAGACAGCCGTACTCCATGACGTAAATGCGATCCGAGAGGCTCATGACCATGCTCATGTCGTGCTCGATGAGCAGGATGGCCATATCCATCTCGTCCCGGATCTTGAAAACCAGATGCTTGAGCGTCTCGGTTTCCTGCGGATTCATGCCCGCGGCGGGTTCATCGAGCAGCAAAAGCGTCGGGTCGGTGGCCAGGGCACGGGCGATTTCAAGGCGGCGCTGGGCGCCATAGGGCAGATTGCATGCCAGTTCCTTGTAGAACTTGTGCAATCCCATATATTTGAGCAGCTCGTAGCTCCGATCCACGATCTCCTTTTCCTCGCGAAGCACTGCGGGTGAACGCAGAAGCGCTCCCCAGATGCCGGTCTTGGTCCGGCAGTGGCGGGCGATCATGACGTTTTCAAGCACGCTCATGTTCTTGAAAAGCCGGATGTTCTGGAAAGTCCGGGCCATGCCGAGTTCCGTGACCAGATTGGGCTTGAGGCCGTTCACCTTGGTCCGCGCCCCATTCCTGGGCGTGAACCAGACTTCGCCTTCGGTCGGTTCGTAGATGCTTGTGATGCAGTTGAAGAAGGTGGTCTTGCCCGCCCCGTTGGGGCCTATGAGCGCGACGATCTCTCCCGAATGAACCGCAAGCTGCACTTCGTTCAAAGCGCGCAGGCCTCCAAAATTCATGGACACAGCCGTGACGTCGAGTACCGGTTTCATCTAGATACGTCCTCCATTGGCCGCGTTCAATTCAGGATCGTCCACCGTGTAGGAGCGCCCCTTGGCCGGAATGAGGCCCTGAGGCCGAAAGACCATCATGAGCACCATGGCGGAGGCAAAAAGGATCATGCGGTATTCGGAAAAGGCGCGCAGATATTCCGGCAGAAGCACCAGAAAGGCGGAACCGAGAATGACCCCGAGGTTTGAACCCATCCCGCCCAGAACGACAATGGACAAAATGATGGCCGATTCGAAAAAGGTGAAACTCGCGGGGTTGATGAAGGTGGTCTTGGCCGCGAAGATGACACCCGCGAATCCGGCCCAGGCAGTGCCCAGGCCGAATGCCATGACCTTCACGCCGACGCGGTCGATGCCCATCGCTTCGCAGGCGATCTCGTCTTCACGCAGGGCCTGCAGGGCACGACCGATGCGCGAATCCTTGAGGCGGGTCACGGCAATGATGGTGATAATGGCAAGAACCAGTACAATATAGTAAATATAGATGTTTGCATCCGCAACAGAGAGCTTCACGTCAAAAAGGCCCGGACGCGGGATGTTCGAGACCCCCGAAGGGCCGCCTGTCAGATCGCTCCAGTTCTCAAGCACCAGGCGCACTATCTCGCCGAAACCGAGGGTGACGATGGCCAGATAGTCTCCGCGCAGTCGCAGCACCGGAAATGCCAATGCAATACCGGCCAGGGCCGCGATCACGCCGCCCAGAGGCAGGGCGACCCAGAAGCCAAGACCGAAATACTGATTCAGAAGTGCGTAGGAATAGGCGCCGATGGCGTAGAAGGCCGCATGGCCAAGAAACAGCAGGCCGGCCACGCCGACGATGATGTTCAGGCCGAGCCCGAGCACGACGTAAAGCAAAAAGGAGATGAGGATATTGGTCTGGTAGGTGGTCACAAGCCAGGGGGTAACCAGAAAGACGACCAGAAAAAAAGCTCGAAACGAATTGGTCAGTGCCGGGTTGTTGGCCAGCTCCGCCAATTTGCCGCTCTTCTTCTCTCCGGACGCGGCCACCGCGTCACCGGCCTCCTTGCGCCGGATGGCCCAGCGCCACACAAAGGACAGCACAAAGCTGCCGATGCCAATCAAGGCCATGTTCTCCCAGCGCCAGATCACCGTTTTTTCAATGGTATTGACGCGGATAACCATGAGGGGAAAGGTCAGGAACATGAACCACAGGCTGACCATGATGGATTTTTTCAACTCGTTCATTATCGTGTCCGCCCTTCGATACGTTTGCGTCCGCTGATCATACTTTCTCCACCTTGGCCTTGCCCATGATACCCGACGGCCGGAAGATCAGAAAGACCACCAGCAGGGTGAAGGCAAAGACGTCTTCGTAGTCGCTTGAAATATAGCCGGTGGCGAAACTCTCGGACAGACCCAGAAAGAGGCCGCCGAGCATGGCGCCGGGGATGGATCCGATGCCGCCCAGAACAGCGGCCGTGAAGGCCTTGATGCCTGCGAGAAATCCGATGGCGAAATTGACCATGCCCACATGCGAGGCGATGAGCACGCCGCCGAGGGCGGCAAGAGACGAACCGAGGATGAAGGTGATGGAGATGACCTTGTCCGAATCCACTCCGAGCAGCATGGCCATCTTGCGGTTCTGGGCCGTGGCGCGCATGGCCTTGCCCATCTTGGTGTACTTGATGAACGCCGTCAGACCGGCCATTGAAAACGCACTGGTGACAACGATGACGAAGTCCGAGGATCCGAAAACGTGGGCTATGGGCTCGATGAAATCAAAATCCGGGATCAGGCGCGGAAACGGCAGAAAGTCGGAAGTCTGAGCCAGGATGATGTAGTTCTGCAGGAACAGGGACATGCCGATGGCGGAAATGAGCGGAGAGAGACGACCGGCCCCGCGCAGGGGCTTGTAGGCGATCTTCTCCATGGTGTAGCCGTACCCCGCGCAGTAGATGATCGCCACCACTGCGGCGATGACCAGAATGGCGGGCGCGGGAAACCCCATGATCCCAAGCACTCCGGCGATGATCAGACCCACGAAGGCGCCGAGCATGTATACTTCGCCGTGGGCGAAGTTGATGAGCTCGATGATGCCGTAGACCATGGTGTAGCCGATGGCGATGAGAGCGTAGATGCTTCCCCTGGTCAATCCGCCCAAAAAAAGTTCCGTGAAATATTGCCAGTCCATAATTCCCCGTCTGCTCCGGCCCTGGACCATTCCTTGCCGGGCTGTTGAAAGAACCGAGGGACAGGCTTTATCGCCCGTCCCTCGGTTAAAGCTGCATTGTAAGAGGGAGCCTACTTCAATTCCACGTAAGCGCCGCCCTGTACCTGATACATGGAGAAGCCAACGCCTTCGGCATCGCCGCGGGCGTCAAACTTGATCGTACCGACGGTGGTGTCCACGGTCTCGGTGCGAAGCTTTTCCATGATCTTGTCGGCGTCGGTGGAGTCGGCCTTGTCGATGGCGTTGACCAGGGCCTGCATGGCCGCATAGGCGGCATCAAAGAACGCGCCGGGCTCGGAGCCGAATTCTGCCATGTGGGCAGCCTTGGCGGCCTTGTTCATTTCCAGGCCGCTGACGTCCTGGGGACCGGAAGCGTAAACGCCTTCGGCGTCGGCGCCCGCGACCTTGATGAAGGTGTCATCCTTGACGCCGTCGTCGGAGATGAACTTCACGTTGACGCGCTTCTTCTTCAGCTGGGAAACAATCTTGGAGGCTTCAGGATGGTAGCCGCCGAACATGACGGTGTCCGCGCCGGCCTGACGAACCTTCTGGACAACGGCGGAGTAATCCACCGCGCCGGGGGTCACGCCTTCGAACAGGACGACTTCGGCCTTGCCGCCTTCCTGGATGAACTTCTGTGCGTACTCGGCATAACCCTTGCCGTAATCGCCCTTGTCATGCAGGACGGCGATCTTCTTGGCGCCCAGCTTGTCGATGGCGAAGTTGACGCCGAGCATGGCCTGGGCGTCATCGGAAGCGATGGTGCGGAAGAAAGTGGGGTACTGGCCGCTCTGGGTCAACTCAGGATTGGTGGCCGAGGGGGACATGGTCACGATCTTGGCTTCGGTGTAGATGGGCAGGGCAGCCTTGGTGGCACCGGAACAGATGTGCCCAAGCACGACTACAGCACCGTCGGAAACGAGCTTGGTGGCCGCGTTGGTCGCCTTTTCAGGCTTGCACTCTTCGTCCTGGATCAAAAGTTCGATCTGCTTGCCGTCGATGCCGCCCTTGGCGTTGATGTCCTTTGCCACGAGCTTGGCGGCATTGACCGTCGGCAGGCCATAGGAGGCCAGATCGCCGGTGTGGGCTCCCGCCACGCCGATCTTCACGGTATCGGCACCAAATGCCGTACTGGTCAGCAAAGTCAGGCACGCCGCGATCACGAGACCAGAAAAACGTTTCATCAGTTCCTCCACAATGTTCAAGTTTAGGATATGATTCATGGCCCGCCATGGCGGGCCACTAAAGCTTGCGGAATCGAGGGCTATTACCATTAGCCCCTTGGAGGTGTCAAACAGGAGCAAGAGGATTACTTGCTTTCGAGTTCCCGCTTGGCGTTTTCGATCAGAGCGGGATCATCGGGGGCGGCGTCGATGACGGCCTGAAAATGGACGGCGGCCTTGTCGGGTTCCGACAAGTAATGTTTGTAGATGACGCCCAGATTGTAGTGGGCGTGAAAATTCTTCTGCTCGATGGTCAGCATGCGCTCGAAAAGTTCCGCGGCCTCGGCGTATTTTTCCAGCTCGAACAAGCAGAAGCCCTTCTGGTTGAGGGCCATGACGTCATTCCCGTCCCGCTCAAGGAGCATGTCCCAGAAAGACATCGCCTTGTCCCAGGCCTGCATGTCCATGAAAGACATGCCAAGGGCGCGCATGGCTTGGACGTCTTCCGGGTTTTCCTGCAGTTTCTTCATCATGGAGGAAACAGCGGCCATGTCTCCACCCATCTGCTCCATGCCCCCGCCGCCGGGCATCCCCCGGGGTTCTTCATGCTGCACGATGGAAGGGTTTTCCACCCTGAAGCTCACCGCCGCGAAGAGCATTACGCCAAGGCAAGCCAGCAGGAAGAAAAGCGCCCGGCGCCGGGCAGTCTGGGGAAAAGCGTTATTCGTTTCCATCAATGATCTCCAGTTGCCGTACGCGGCGTTCCAAAACACTGTGCTGCCGGGCCAGGAACAGGACGTAACCGCCCACGCCCAGCCAGATGCACACATTGGCGATAAAAAGGTAATTCATGCCTATTCCCCTTATTGCAAGGTCTTTTCCTGAATGCCGATCAGGGCCGCCTCGACGCGCCGCTTCAGACCGGCGCCGTGATAGCGCGCCAGGACAAGAGTCCCGAACATCGCTCCCCAGGCCAGGACATTGATCCACACGGCCGTCCACATCTCCGGCTCAAGTCCACCGCCCCTGGAGGCGAGCACGGCCGGATGAATGGACCGCCAAAGCCTGGCGGACAAAAAAACCAGCGGAACATCCAAAAAGGCCACGATCCCGAGCACCGCCCGCACCTTCGCGCCCTTGGTCCCTCCCACGTCGGCGGAACGAAGAACCAGATAACCGGCGTACACGAACCACATCACCAGCGTCGTCGAGAGACGCGGATCCCAGGTCCACCAGGTATTCCAGGCCGCTCTGCCCCAGAGGGAGCCGGTGACCAGGGCCAAGCCGCTGAAAAGCACCCCGATCTCGGCCAGCACTCCGGCCAGAACGTCCCATTGCTCCCGTCCGGTCCACAGCACCATGACGCTTGCGGCGCACACACCGAAAAAGGCCACAAACGACCACCACGCCAGGGGCAAATGAAAATAGAAGATCTTCTGCACCAGCCCCATGGTCAGTTCCTCGGGGGCATGGAACCAGATGGCGTATTGTCCAACCGCCATCAGCGCCATGCTAACGCAGGCAAAAATCGTGAGTATTTTTGGATAGATGCGAAACATGTTCGTCCCTTTATTCCCCTCTGAAGACATGAGGGAACAGAAAAAGTGCCGCGCCCGCAAAAACTGCGTCGAACGCCAAGACAAGTCCGAACCAATCCGAGACTCCGGCCATTGACGCGCCTTGCATCAGCCCGACCCCGATACGGATTCCGCCGAGCAGCAGCGGCACCTGCAACGGAAAAACGATGATGGTCAAAAGCGCGTCCTTGGCTCCCTGCCCCTGCCCCATGGCCCCGATGAGCCCGCCAAGCACGCACAGGCCGACGTCCACGGCCAGCACCATGAGTATGAGCCCGGGCAGGTTTTCGCCGGGGTCAAGGCCCAAAAAGACGAGAGCCGCCGGAAAAAAGAACACCTGACACAACAAAAGCAAAAGAAGCCCCGCCAGGGTCTTGCCCAACCACAGTCCCTGCACTGGCAGAGGGGAAAGGAGCAGGGCCGTGGCCGTGTCGTTCTCTTCCTCGAAACGAAAAAGCAGGGAAAAAATCAGGACCACCCCGAAGGAACTGCACAGCCAGAAGATGGCCATGGCCTGCTGGGCGGAAAAACGGTCGCCCGGGGCGGCCGAAAGGCTGAAGATGAATACCAGCAGGAGTCCGAGCAGCACCGCCTGCACCGGCCCCTGCCCCCCGGCGAAGGCCAGGCGCAGATCCTTGCGCGCGATGGCCAGTGAAGATGCGATCACGGTCCCTCCGGGACGAACCCGTGCACCGGGCCGAAATAGCTCATGCCGCGACCGCCAAGCGAGAGGACCGTATCCGCGCGGCCAAGATCCCGGTCCAGGTCGTGGGATATCCAGACTATTCCTGCGCCCCGGGTCCTTGCGGCCTCCAACTCGGCATGCAGCAACGCCTGGGAAGCCGTATCAAGGCCGGTTGAAGGCTCATCCAGAAACACAATCGCAGGCTCGACAAGAAGGACTCGCGCCAGGGACAGGCGCTGGGCCATGCCCCTGGAAAACGTGCCCGCCGACTCCAGGGCGAAGCCCTTGAGGCCGACCCGGTCCAAAAGAGCGAGCAGGGCCGCGTCGCCAAGTCCGCGCCCGTAGACGCTGTTCCAGAATTCGAGATTGCCCAGGGCAGTGAGCGCCGGATAGACAAAGGTCTGATGCCCCATGAAGGCCATGGCCCGATCCTTGACCTTGCGCTCCACCGTGCCCGCACGGGGCGGGGTCAGACCGGCCATGATCTTCAGGAGGGTGGTTTTGCCCGCGCCGTTGGGTCCGGCCACGAGCATTATGCTGCCCGGCGCCAGTTCGCAGGACACCCCCTTGAAGATCAGCCGGGAGCCAAAGAAATGGCTGACGCCGCGCAAGGTTAGCAGGGAACCTGAACTCATCATCGGCGCTCGATCTTTCTCCAGCACAGAAACGCGATCAGGCAGGACAGGGTGCCGCCGATCCAGATCCAGTTGACCAGCGGGTTGACGCTCACCTTCAGGCTGACCGCGCCCTCTTCGTTGAAACCGAGCAGCGTGGCATATATTTCCTCGCCAAGAGACGGGATGACCGAGACCTCGGCGAAGGTCGACTGTTCGAAGTTGCGGTACAGCCGTTTCTCAGGTGCCAGGCTCCCCACATCCTTGCCGCCCCGGGTCACGGTCAACAGGGCCGCGTGGGTATCCATGGCCGGATTGTCGTGATCGTGGGTCAGTTCATGAAACATGACCTCGTACGAGCCCACGGTCATGGACTGTCCCTTGGTCAGTACGGCCTCCGCCTCCACCTTGTAGGGCCCGGAAAAGGCCACGCCCACGACCATCAGCGCCACGCCAAGGTGCACGCCGTACGCGCCCAAGGACGGCAGGAAGGCCCGCGCGCCCTTGTTGCGGACAAAATACAGGGCAATGGAGACGATCATCATGAATCCCGAAGCGGCCGAAAAAAGAGCCAGCGGCTGCGAGTAGCCCATGACGAACATGATCACCGCCGATCCTGCACCGGCACCCAGAACCAGCCCCAGGGCCGCCTTGTCACTGATCCCGCTTTTTTGCGAAAACCATGGACAGATGGACATGATAAAGGCCAGCACGGCAAACAGCGGCAGACAGACCTTGTTGTAAAAGCCCGCATCAAGACCCACCGGATTTGCGCTCCACATGCTGCTCAGAACCGGCCAGAGCACGCCCAGGAAGACGATGCCGCCCAGGCACAAAAACAGCCAGGAAGCCAGGAAGAGCATGCCCGGACGACTGGCGAAGTCATCGATGTGCGCGGAGTCGTCCTTGCGCTGGACCAGACAGACATAGAAGGTCAGCACCAGCGTGGCGACCATGAATACCAGAAGCGGGATGCCCATGCGACTGCCGCCGAAGGCGTGCAGGGAATCGATCATGCCGCTGCGAACCACGAAAGTGGCGAAAAAGCAGAGCAGGAAGGTCAGGGCGACCATGAACACGTTGGTCCGCAGCAGCGATTTGCGCGTGCGGCCGACAATGGCGGTGTGGATGAAGGCGGTTCCGGCCAGCCAGGGGATGAGCGACGCGTTCTCGACCGGATCCCAGGCCCAGTAGCCGCCCCAGCCAAGCTCCATGTAGGACCACCAGGCTCCGAGGATGATGCCCGAGGTCAGGAATATCCAGGCCACGATGTTCCAGTTGCGGCACAATTCAAGCCACTCGCGGCTATTGCCCGAGAGGCGGGAGGCCAGGGCCAGGCAAAATGGGATGGTGTAGCCGGCGTAGCCCAGGAAAAGAAGCGGGGGATGAAAGATCATGCCCGGATTCTGCAAAAGAGGGTTGAGACCCCGGCCTTCAGCCGGAACGGGATCAAGCTTCATGAAGGGGTTGCTCGGGCCGGTCAGGGCGTAAAGGAAAAAGATCTCGACCAGGAAAAAGAGAATCCAGAAGAAAACCTTGGTCCTGTTGTCCAGCCGGGAATATCCGGGGGTGTAGATCATGCACCAACCCATGACGGCCACGCACAGGTACCAGAACAGGAAGGATCCGTTCTGACCGGCCCAGAATGCCGTTACGGCGTAGAAAAGGGGCAGAAAGGTGTCCGTGTAATCCCGGACATAGACATATGAGAAATCACGGACCACCAAGGCCTGCACCAGGACGGCGGAAACCGCCAAAACCACGATGGTCAGCAGGATCTGCCCCTTTTCAAGCAGGGCTACGGTGTCGAAATCGTCTTTGAGGGCCTTCATCCCGGCCGTCGCGGTCAAGCCCACGGCGGCCAGCATGCTCAAGAGTAGTGCGGTGAAACTGATGGCGTGCATGAAGCGGGGTATCCTCGTGGAGGTTCTGGTTGCAAAAGATACTGAATGAACCGGGACTAGCCTGCAAATCCGGGGGGACGCATCTGGCCCTTTTCATTCTTTTCGTATTTGGAAGGACATTTGGTCAGCAGCGTGGTGGCCTCGAACACCCGGGTGTCGGCCGTGAACGATCCTTCGAGGATAACCTCGACGCCGGGTTTAAACGTATCGGGCACGGCCCCCTGGTAGTGGACGCGAATGGCCTTGCTCGGATCATCCTTGTCCAGGGCGAAAAAGGACACGCCCATGGCCGAAGGGTCATGATCCACGCCCTTCTCTGCCACCGTACCGAAAAGCCTCGCCTGGGACAGCTTTTCGGCAGGCATGGCCAGGGCCTCGGAAACATTCAGGAAATAGACGGAATTCTGGGACAGGCCACTGAAGAGAAGATAGCCCACCCCGGCCCCGACGAGCAGGACGGCGGCGAGGTAGACCCATTTCTGATTTTTTGCGGTACTCATAAAGTCTCCGGTTTCATTGTGGCCCGGCTCCTAGCACGAACCGCCGCCACCTGTCACGACGCCTTGCGTGCCGTTTCGCACGCGCATATCCACAACCAGACCAGTTTCGTCAACAATTTCGTCGGACAAAATTTTTACCTCCAACGCTCCGGGAACCGGCGGTCCGAACCGATTCATTTCCTTTCTTGACCTTGCTGCGCTTACCGATCAAAAAAGCCCATCTTCGGCAAGGACAAATATGACAGACATGGACACCATACTCCTCGACCGCGACGGAACCCTGATTGAAGAGCGCCACTACCTGAGCGATCCCGCCCTGGTCGCGCTCATTCCGGGCGTGGCCGCCCCCATGCGCAGGCTGGCAGGGCTCGGCTGCCGCTTCTACCTGGCCAGCAACCAGAGCGGCATCGGGCGCGGGCTGTTCAGCGAAGACGACTACCGCCGGGTGCACGCGCGCCTGGTGGAACTGCTGCTGGCCGAAGGGATCGTCCTTGGCGGCGCCGCCCACTGCCCCCACTCTCCGGAAGACGAATGCGGATGCCGCAAGCCGCGCACCGGACTCTGGCGGGAACTGGCGGCGAACTTCAGCCTGTCTCCCGAAAAAACGGTCATGATCGGAGACAAGGTTGCCGACATCCGCTTCGGGCAGGCCATCGGCTGCGCCGAAACGGTGCTGGTCCTGACCGGACATGGCCTTGACGCCGCCCGGAAGCTTGGCCTCGATGCACCCGGAGCCCCGCTGCAGCGCTGCGTCACCGGACCGGACCGGCCGACTTGGCTGGCGCGCGACCTTGGCTGCTATCTGGAGCATCTTGTGCAAAAAAAGGAACATGTGCATGCACATCGGATTTGACGCCAAGCGCTTCTTTCACAACCCCACCGGGCTCGGCAACTACGCCCGCAGCACCATCTTCGGGCTGGCGGAGCATTTTCCAGAGCATCGCTATACATTATATACGCAGCGCCTCTCCGGACCATTTTGCACATTGCCCGCCTGTCACGGCCTGCATGTGCAGGAAGCATGCCCGCTTGGGCGCATGTTCCCCGCCCTGTGGCGCAGCCTGGGCATTCCCCGCGCGGCGCGCGGCCATGAGCTGGACATCTACCACGGGCTGTCCCACGAGCTCCCGCTGACCTCTTTCGGACCACGCACGCGCACCGTGGTCAGCATGCATGACCTGCTCTTCCTGACCCACCCGCACCTCTATCCCTGGATCGACCGCCAGCTCTACGCTTTCAAATACAGAAAAAGCTGCCAGCGCGCGGACATGATCGTGGCCATCAGCCAAAAGACCGCCGACGACGTGCACGAAATTTTCAATATCCCCCGGGAACGCATCCGTGTCGCCTATCAGAGCTGCTCCCCGGCCTTCTCTGTCGTCAGGGGCAGGGACGAGGCGGCCAGGCTGCGTGGGATTCACGGCCTGCCCGAACGCTACGTCCTGTTCGTCGGCTCCCTCATCCCCCGCAAGGGCGCCCAGACGCTCATCTCCGCCCTGGCGAGCCTGCCACGGTCCGACCGGCCGGACCTGGTCATCGTCGGCAAGGGACCCATGGAAACCGCGCTTCGCGACCAGGCGCTGGCCTCGGGCCTTGGCGGCCAGGTTCATTTCCTGGGACAGGTCGCGGATGCGGACCTGCCCGGCCTGTACCAGCTGGCCGAGGCATTTGCCTATCCTTCGGTAGGCGAAGGCTTCGGCATTCCCATCCTTGAGGCCCTGAACAGCAAGGTGCCGGTCATCACTTCCTCCGGTTCCTGCTTTGCCGAACCTGGCGGCGACGCCGCCCTGTACACCACCCCGGGCGACGTGCCGGAACTGGCCCTGGCCCTGACCAGGATCCTGCAGGACAGCGCCCTGCGCCAGGACATGATCGCCAGGGGTGAGCGCCACGCCCGGAATTTTCACATCTCGCGCACCTCGGCAGCCCTCATGCAGGTCTACGCCGACCTCTGCGCCCAAAGATAGGAGCCTCTCCCCCATGTCCCTGCCCTTCAGCAACCAGGAATGCCTGACCGTACGCCTGAGCGCCCTTGGCGACGCCATTCTGACCACGGGAGTGCTCGCATACTGGCATGATCAGGCCGGGTTGACCTTTCGGGTGCTGACCAAACCGGCCCTGACTCCCGTCTTCGACAACCACCCGGCCGTGACCGGAATCATCGGCGTCCGCGAAGAAGACCTGCACGGCGCAAGCTGGATCAGGTTCTGCCGTGAGCTGGCCAGGGAATTTGGCCGGTTGCCGCTCATCGACCTGCACGTCAACCTGCGCACCCTGCTACTGCGCTCGCTCTGGCCCGGACCCACGCGCTCCTACCGCAAATTTTCACTGACCAGACGATTGTTTCTGGCCACTCGGCACCCCGTGTTCGCCGCCAGACTCCGCCGCCTCAATGTCCCCCAGCGCTACTGCATGGCTCTGGATCCACAGGTCGTGGATGCGAACGCGCTGAAACCCCGCATCTTTCTTGCCGGGAACGAGAAGGCTGCGGCCCGTGAAACGCTTTCACGCCTGGGACTGACCCGCCCCGTCGCCATCCATCCCTACGCCACCCACCCGGCCAAGACCCCGAGCCCCGAAGTCTGGCGAAACCTGATCAGAAGCCTGGAAGCCCAGGGAGAGCAGGTGCTCATCCTCGGTCGCCATGACCAGCCGCTCCTTCCACAGACTCCGCATGACCTGACCAACACCACGGATCTGCGCGCCACCTCGGCCCTGCTGTCCCTGTGCCGAGTTCTGATCACCGGAGACTCCGGCCCCATGCACCTGGCCACGGCCGTGGATACGCCGGTCATCGCCCTGTTCGGACCGACCACAAAGGAATGGGGGTTCTACCCTTCAGGTCCGCATGACGTTGTCCATCAAAGCCCCTGCCCCAAGGCCCCCTGCTCCCTGCACGGCCAGGATGCATGCGCGCTCGGCAACGCCTGCATGAAAGACGTCTCGGAGAAACTGATCCTGGATCTGCTTTCTACCATCCCGGCCTGATCCAACCCCGCCTTTTTGTTGACGCCGGTCCTTATTTTTAATAGGAACAATTATCAAAGTTTGACAGAGGTACCGACATGAAAGAACTATTGGGCAAAGACATGCGCCTGACCAATCAACGCAGGATCATCCTGGAAGAGCTCAAATCAGTGACCACCCACCCCACTGCCGACGAGATCTACGGCATGGTGCGCCAGAAGATGCCTCGCATCAGCCTGGGCACCGTGTACCGCAATCTCGAAGTGCTCAGTTCGCTCGGCCTGGTGCGTAAGCTGGAAAACGCGGCCGGACAGAAGCGCTTTGACGGCGACGTCTCCCCCCACCACCATATCCGCTGCGAAGTATGCGGAAAGGTGGGGGACATCTTCGACGCTCCGGACATCACGGGAATTGAGCAGGGACTTGGCACGGACTTCCAGATCACCGGCGTAAGCCTGGAATTTTCGGGGATCTGCCCCCAGTGCCAGGCTGGAAAAAAGCTGGCGCAATAGTCCATTAGCGGCGAACATGTCCCAATTATCAAAATCACTGGAACACTCAGCCGTTCCATGGTATGTGTTCGGGTAAATTCACACCACGAACACGGAGGAAGAAATGGCGCAAAGACTCGAAGTTTACAAATGTGACCTGTGCGGCAATATCGTTGAAGTGATGCATGGCGGCGAAGGAGCCTTGGTCTGCTGCGGCGAGGACATGAAGCTTCAGGTAGAAGGAACAGTGGACGCGGCCCGGGAAAAACATGTTCCCGTGATCCACAAAACCGCCACCGGCTACAAGGTCGTGGTCGGCGAAGTCGCCCACCCCATGATCGACGCTCATTATATTGAATGGATCGAGCTTGTCGCCGACGGCAAGGTCTACCGCCAGTACCTGAGCCCCGGCCAGGCCCCTGAAGCCGAGTTCTGCATCGAGGCGGAAAAGGTCACGGCCCGCGAATATTGCAACCTGCACGGACACTGGAAAATCGAAAACTAAAAGGAGATACCCAGCATGGATAAATACGTTTGCACGCTCTGCGGTTATGTTTACGACCCGGCCACCGGCGACCCGGACAACGGAGTCGCCCCCGGAACCAAGTTTGAAGACGTTCCGGAAGATTGGACCTGTCCTGTCTGCGGAGCCGGCAAGGAAGATTTCGCCAAGGAAGATTGATTTACCAGGCCAGCCCGCACGATCCGGGCTGGCCTGGTTTTTTCTAAGCTCAACTCCCCGCCCCGGGCGGGGTCATCACGTTGTAAGGACAATTCCCAATGCCTGTTACCGAAATCAAGAAAGACATCTACTGGGTCGGAGTCGTGGACTGGAACATCCATGATTTCCACGGATACTCCAAATCTCCCCAGGGAACGACATATAACGCGTATCTGGTCATCGACGACAAGATCACCCTTTTCGACTCGGTTCCCGCCAAATTTCAGATGGACCTATATCACCAGATCCGGTCCATCATTCCGCTGGAAAAGATCGACTACATCGTCTGCAACCACATCGAGCCCGACCACTCCGGAGCCATGCCCTTCCTGATGGAGAAGATCCAGCCCGAGAAAGTCTTCTGCTCCAAGATGGGACACCGCATGCTCCTCGACCATTTCCACCAGCCAGACTGGCCCTACCATCCGGTCCAGACCGGCGACTCCATCAGCCTCGGCAAGCGCACGGTGCAGTTCATGGAGACACGCATGCTGCACTGGCCGGACTCCATGTTCTCCTACATTCCCGAAGAGAAGCTGCTCATCTCCAACGACGCTTTCGGGCAGAACATCGCCTCCAGCGAACGCTTCGACGACGAAATCGATCTGGCCATGCTCATGGCGGAGGCTTCCCACTACTACTTCAACATCGTCCTGCCCTTTTCGCCCCGGGTCATTGCGGTGCTCGACGAGGTGGCCAAGCTGGGTCTTGAGATCGACATGATCGCACCGGACCACGGCATCATCTGGCGCTCCAACGTGCCGCTGATCCTCCAGGCCTACCGCGACTACGCCGAGCAGAAGCCGAACAAAAAGGCCGTCATCGTTTTTGACACCATGTGGCACTCCACGGAGAAGATGGCCAAGGCCATCGCCGAGGGACTCATGGAAGAAGGGGTCGCGGTCAGGATCATGCATCTCAAGCAGTACCACCACTCCGACGTCATGGGCGCCCTGGCCGACGCCACCGGCATCATCTGCGGTTCCCCAACCCACAACAACGGCATCATGCCGCTGATGGCGGACTTTCTGACCTACATGAAAGGCCTGAAGCCCCTGGGACGCGTCGGCGCGGCCTTCGCATCCTTCGGTTGGAGCGGCGAATCCCTGAACATTCTGACCGAGTGGCTCAAATCGGCCAAGATAGAGGTCGTCGAGCCCGGCGTGAAATGCAAGAACGTGCCGGATCACGCCAAGCTGGCCGAGTGCAAGGAACTGGGACGCCAGGTGGGCAAGGCCATCGTCGCCAAAGTGGAAGCCGAGGCTTAAGATACGCACCATGGCGCGCAGCAGAGAAATAAAACGCCAAGTCCTGGACCTCCTGGCCACCGATGGCTGGGAGGCGGACCTTGGCGGCCTCGCGGATCTTGGACAGCAGGCCGTGGCGCCGCTTTTTTCGGCGCTGTGCAACCCTGCGCCGCTGGTCCGCTGGCGCGCGGTCACGGGGTTTGGGATCGTCATCGCGGCCCTGGCCGAAAAGTCTCCGGAAAAGGCGCGCGTGGTCATGCGCCGCTTCATCTGGAGCCTCAACGACGAATCCGGGGGCATCGGCTGGGGCGCACCGGAGGCCATGGCCGAAATCATGACCGCAAGCCCCCTGATCGCTTCCGAATACCACAACCACCTCCTGGCCTATATCCATGAGGACCACTGCCGGCCTGACTGCTACCTGGAACACGCCCCCCTGCGCCGTGGGGCCGTCTGGGGCGTGGGGCGGCTGGCTCAGGTTCGGCCGGACCTCGCGGCGAAGGCGGAGCCCGATCTGCTCTGCGCCCTGGAAGACTGCGACACGGTCATCCGGGGCCTTGCGGCCTGGGCCTGCGGTCTGCTGGGTCTGACTGCGGCGCTGCCGAAACTTGGAGCCATCAGCCAGGACCAATCGGTCCTTGAATTGTACCGCGACCGCGAACTTCAGGAAGTGACCCCGGCCATCCTGGCCGCGGAGGCCGTCTGCCGGATCACGGGCCACGCACCCGCTCAAAACTAAAGGAGACTCACTATGGATGTGCTCATGTTATCCAGGCTTCAATTCGCCATGGCTACCATGTTTCATTTCATCTTCGTCCCGCTGACCCTGGGCCTGTCCATTCTGGTAGCCATCATGGAAACCAAATACGTACGGACCGGCGACGAGACGTACAAACGGATGACCAAATTCTGGGGCAAGCTCTTTGTCATCAATTTCGTGCTCGGCGTGGTCACGGGAATCACGCTTGAATTTCAGTTCGGCACCAACTGGTCCCGCTATTCCGAATATGTCGGAGACATCTTCGGATCACTTTTGGCCATTGAAGCCACCACATCCTTTTTTCTTGAATCGACCTTTCTCGGCGCCTGGATCTTCGGCTGGAACATCCTGTCCCCCAAGATGCACGCGGCATGTATCTGGCTTGTGGCCATCGCCTCCAACCTTTCGGCGGCATGGATTCTCCTGGCCAACGCCTTCATGCAGAACCCCGTGGGCTATGTGCTCAGAAACGGACGCGCCGAACTGGACAATTTCTTTCACGTGCTCCTGAATCCCTTTGGCTGGCAGCAGTACGTCCACACGCTGAGCGGCGCCTTCACCCTGGCCGGATTTTTCGTCATGGGTGTCTCCGCCTACCATCTGCTCAAAAAACAGAACATCGACTTCTTCACCCGCTCCTTCAAGATGGGCATGGTCTTCGCCCTTGTCTTCTCGGTACTGGTCGCGGTCCAGGGCCACCATCACGCCCAGGAAGTCGGCAAGATCCAGCCCGCCAAGCTCGCGGCCATGGAGTCCCTGTGGGAAACCCATGAAAACGCGCCCATGTATCTTTTGGTCGTGCCGGACGAAAAAAACGAAAAGAACGCCATCGAACTCTTCGGCATCCCCGGCGCCCTGTCCTTTCTGGCCCACGGCTCCTTCAACACTTCCGTCCAGGGCCTGAAGGACTGGCCGGCGGATGAGCGCCCGCCCGTCATGCTGACCTTCCTCTCCTTCAGGGCCATGGTCGGCCTCGGCACGCTCCTGCCCATCCTCTGCATCTGGGCCTTCCTGCGCCGCAACAAGCTGACCGAGACGCCGCGCCTGCTGAAGGCCATGCTCTTCGCCATCCCGCTCCCCTATCTCGCCATCGAGGCGGGCTGGGTCGTGGCCGAGGTGGGACGTCAGCCCTGGATCGTCTACGGGCTCATGAAAACCGCCGACGCGGTCTCGCCCATCGTGACGTCCCAGGTGGCCTTCTCCCTGGTGGCGCTGACCCTGCTCTACGCGCTGCTGGGCGCAGTGGACATCTACCTGCTCTTCAAGTTCGCCAAGAAAGGCCCGGCCGAGGCATAAACCGTTCGGATCACAAGGAGGATTGATACATGCTTGAAACCATATGGTTCCTACTCTGGGGTGTGCTCTGGGCTGTTTATTTCGTGCTGGACGGATACGATCTGGGCATCGGAACCCTTGTCCCGTTCCTCGGCAAATCCGACACGGACCGCAGGGTAATGTTCAACGCCATGGGGCCCTTCTGGGACGGCAACGAAGTCTGGCTGATCACCGCCGGCGGCGTGACTTTCGCCGCGTTCCCCAAGGCCTACGCGGTCATGTTCAGCGGCCTTTATACGCCGCTCATGCTGCTGCTTTTCGCCCTCATCGTCCGCGGCGTCTCCCTGGAGTTCAGACACCAGGTCGACAGCCCGGCCTGGCGCAAGGTCTGGGACTGGGGTGCCACCATCGGCAGCTTCGTGCCCGCGCTGCTTCTGGGCGTGGCCTTCGCCAACATCTTCATGGGCCTGCCCCTGGATGAAAACGGTGTCTTCCAGGGCAACCTGCTGACCCTTCTGAATCCCTACGGCCTGGCCGGAGGAGTGCTCTTCGTGCTGCTCTTCGTCATGCACGGAGCCCTGTGGCTGACGATCAAAAGCGAAGGCGACCTGCAGCAACGCGCAGCCAAGCTGGCCCGCAGGCTCTGGCCAGTGCTGGTTGCACTCATCGGCGCCTTCGTGGTCCTGACCGCCATCTACACCAACCTGCTGGCCAACTACCTGCTCAACCCGCTGATGCTCGTCCTGCTGGTGATTCCTGTCCTGGCGCTCGTTCTGCTGCGCCAGCAGATCGGCAAGGAGCAGTGGTGGTCCGCCTGGGGCCTGTCCGCCGCCATAATCGCCGGCCTGACGCTCTTCGGCGTGGTCGGGCTGTACCCGGCGCTGCTGCCTTCGAGCATCTCCCCGG
The DNA here is from genome assembly GCF_014873765.1 of Desulfomicrobium macestii. Classification (NCBI taxonomy): domain Bacteria; kingdom Pseudomonadati; phylum Thermodesulfobacteriota; class Desulfovibrionia; order Desulfovibrionales; family Desulfomicrobiaceae; genus Desulfomicrobium; species Desulfomicrobium macestii. Next base: position 60,412 of record NZ_JADBGG010000021.1, read on the forward strand.
ACTATTCCATCACCATCACCAACGCGGCCTCCAGCACCCTGACCCTGTCCATCATGCTGGGCGTGACGCTGGTCTTCATCCCCATCGTGGCGGCCTACCAGTTCTGGCTCTACCGGACCTTCGCCCACAAGGTCACCGAAAAGGAACTGGCCCAGGACGGTGCCTACTAGCGCCGGATTCTGTTCGCATCGACAACAAAAAAGGGTGGCCGAAATGGTCACCCTTTTTTGTTGAGTCAAAACAAGTTGTTTCGATATGAAATCATGCCGGATGGATTCCCGCCTTCGCGGGAATGACAGTGTATCTTGCGCAGCCCTGCCTCAAGCCGTCTTGCAGCGATCTTCGGGTATGGATGGCATATATCGCCACCTCTCACGGTCCCCTCACCGACGCGGACCCCGTCAAAAATCGACCGTTCTAGAAGACCATGCTCGCGATCCAGCTTCCGGAGACAAAGACGCCTATGGTCGCGCCCAGATTGGCAAAGATAACCACGAGCAAAATGCGGCTGACCGGATTGATCCAGAATCCCTTCACGGTCATGACGCTCATGGGCAGTTCTTCAAGATCCGAAACCGTGGGCTTCTTGACCCAGGCCTGGACAAGTCCGGCCACCCAGCCCGCGGCAATGAGCGGATGCAGCGTGGTGATGGGCGCGGCCAGAAAGCTCGAAAGCACGGTCAGCGGATGCCCGAAGGCGGCAAGGGAACCAAGGGCCGCGCCGATGCCGGTCACCAGCACCCAGACGGAAATTGCGTCCATGGAGGCATCAGCGCCGCCACGGAAAAATCCGATGACCAGCAATGCGACGAAAAAACCGGGTAATCCCCACTTCCAGAACGCGCCCCATCTGGAGGGTGGAGGAAGCTCTTCCAGCGGAGCCAGGTCGATCTCCTGGCCAAAATATTTCTGCATGCCCGGCACGTGACCGGCTCCGACCACGGCCACGATGTTCGTGCCCGGAGCCTTGCGGATTTTCTGCGCCAGATAGATGTCGCGCTCGTCGATGAGGCGTTCCTTGATCTGGGGGAAATTTTCCGCAAAAGAGCCCATGATCGCGGCCAGCTGATCCTTCTTCTTCAGATCCTCGATAAGCTCCTTGTCCACGTCGTCGTCGACGAAGATGCTGGCCAGAAGCTGGCTCAGAAGCTGGAATTTCTTCCAGAAGCCAAGAAAACCCCAGACGCGCTTCAAGGTGACCTGCACATCGCGGTCGGCCAGGACCAGGGTGGCTCCGGTCTCGCCGGCCAGACGCACTCCTTCCATCATCTCCGCGCCGGGCTGCACGCCCAGCTTGTCGCCGATCTTGCGGTAGAAAGCCTGCAACACGAGTTGCACCATGAGGAAGACAGCCTTGCCTTCCTTGATGACCTTGTAGATGTCCATCCGCTTCCAGTCGTCGCGGCGGGTCATGGCCTGATGACGCGCCGGGCAAAGCTCGACGCAGATGGAATCAGGACGCACTATCTCCACGGTCCGGCGCACATCCTCGACACTTTCCAGGGAAACGTGGGCGGTTCCGACGAGAAAAAACCTTTTCTCGCCCTCTTCGACCACGGTCACGCTCTCGGGCAAATTTTCAAAATCCACGCTATACCTCACGGGCACAAGCCCTGTTTATTGTCAAGATCCGTTCCGTTATCCGCAGCCACCCGGGAAAGCAAGCCCAGGCGGTCCCTGACATCGGGCGGGCACATTTTCGCTTGTCAAATCAAAGTCCCTGAAGCATTCCGACCCAGACAACTCATCCGGAGCAGACATGTCTAAAAGCGATTTCGACCAGAACTTGCAACGCGCACCTTACGCTACCATCTGGAACCTGGCCTGGCCCCAGGTGGTCATGATGTTCTTCCATTTCCTGATCGGCTTTGTCGACGTGTGGGTGGCCGGACGGATCGGTCGCGAGACTCAAGCCTGCGTGGGCGTCATGAGCCAAGCCATGTTTTTTTTCATGGTCGTGGCCATTGCGCTGGCCAACGGTGGTGTGGCGGCCATAAGCCAGAGCTCCGGAGCGGGGCTGCCACGCCGCGTCAAACGTTTTGTGGGGCTTGGAGTGGGACTCGGATTTGTCACGGGACTGATCATTCTGGCCTTCGGGCTCTGGTTCGACGAACGCTTCCTGCTCCTGCTGCAGATACCGGCCGAGGTCATGCCCATCGCCGAATATCTGCTGCAAGTCAGTCTCTACATTCTGCCGGCCTACTACCTGTTCACCATCAGCAACGCCTTTTTCCGGGCCCAGAAAATAGTGACCCTGCCCCTTTATTCCATGATTCTGGTCACGGGAGTAAACACACTGCTCGACCTGGGCCTTGGACTCGGCATGTGGGGGCTACCCAACCTCGGGTACAAGGGCATCGCCTGGGCGACATTCGCCTCCATCCTTTGCGGCACCGTCTATAATTTTGCCATGATGTTCCGCTGCGGGCTGCTCTCCCGGCAAAGCCTGGCCCCATGGCGCTGGGTCCGGCTGGCCCTGCCCTATCTGGTCAAGGTAGCCTGGCCGGCCGGGCTCATGCAGCTGGTCTGGCACTCGGCCTACATGGTGCTCTATGCCATCACGGCCAGTCTTCCCTTTGACAACGTCGTCGCCATGGCGGGCATGAGCGCGGGCATCCGCATCGAAGCGCTGCTCTTTCTTCCCGGCATCGCCTTCAATTTCACCGCCTCAATTCTGGTGGGCCACTATCTCGGCCAGGGGCGAAAGGAGGAGGCCAAGCGCATCGGCTACAAGATCATGGTCGTGGGCGTGATCGCCATGAGCATCATCACCGGCCTTTTGTGGCTGGTCATTGAGCCGGTCATCGCCTTTGTCGCGCCGGACCTGCAGGTACAGGACGAAGCCATTCGCTATCTGGCCTGGAACATGGCCGCCACGCCGCCGCTGCTGGCCGCCATGATCCTTGGCGGCGCCTTCACCGGAGCGGGCGCGACCATCTACCAGGCCGTCATATTCGGCACGGCAGCGTGGCTGGTGCGCCTGCCGCTGGCGTACCTGCTGGGGCATGTGGTATTCCAGACCGCCAACGGCGTATGGATGGCCATGTTCGCGTCCGTCCTGGTCCAGTGCGCCACCGCCCTTTATTTCTATCAGTACAAGGATTGGTACAAATTCACTCTGCGCAAAGACAGGAGAACCGCTTGAAATCCCTGCCCGGCCACTATCTCGGGTCCGTTGCCAACTACGCGGCGGACACTCCCTGGGACCTGGAGTACTCCCTGGTGCTGGACGCCCTGGGGCACTACCAATTCTTTTCACGCGACGGTGAAGGACTGATCCGCCAGCGCAACGCCGGCACCTCCGGCCGGGCATTCGCCCAGTTCGCGGTGCAAAACGGCTTTGACGTGGAAGAATTGTTGCGCGACCTGAGCTACATCGACAGCGGATTTGCCGCCGACTTCAAGAACTTCATCGCAAGCCGCAACGCAACAGACTGAAACCATAAACGAAAACATGGCAGCACTTCGGCCGGCAAAAACCAAAACCAGTCAAAAATAAAAAAATCCCCGTCCACCAAACGACGTCCCACCGCATCGTAGGGGCGAAAAATTTTTCGCCCCTCCCCCGCGCCGCGTCACCCGATCGACCACACCATACCCGGACCCGCCACCGCTTAACCGTCCAAGAGCCCAAGAAAGAATTGACGGTCATCACCGCCCTGTATATTTGAAAAACCTCCCTGCCCGGGTGGTGGAAGTGGTAGACGCCAGGGATTTAAAATCCCTTGACCTTCGGGTCGTGCGGGTTCAAGTCCCGCCCTGGGCACCAAAAGAAAACAAGGACTTAAGTGTTAAAACACTTAAGTCCTTTTTTCTTTTTCGTGACCGACCCCGACGTCTTGTCCCCCACCTGTCCCCCAAAATAAACCATGAACTCGTCTTGGCACTGTTTGCCTTGGTCGGCCACACACACGGGCGCTTAAAAAAAGTTGAGCTGGAATCGTCTAGATAGGTTGAAAAAAACTTCCAAATCCTGTATATCTTATAAGATGGGAGTTCTTGCCCTTGAACACGAGATAGTTTCACAACAACATAATTTGGAGGTTATATATAATGGTAATGAATGACGAGAAAGCTAAATACACTGATATTGAGGATCATGTACTCCTCAATGAGTTTAATGAACTAGCTGCCAAGTGGGGAAAACCGTTTGTACCCCGCACCAAAGTTGGAATATTTTCGGAGGGGTTGTTGCATCCGAGAACTTTAGCCAATCTTGATTGTTTGGGTATTGGACCCGGAAAAATCATAATGGGTAAACGTGTTTTTTACAAAACACCAGATCTCATTGCCTGGATGCAAGGCCGTGTTAAAAAACAAGCTGCTTAAAAACTGCCATAATATATCGATACAATTTTACTAAAACTGATTCTTTTTAAAAAAATGATAGAAATTAAAAAAATTTAATCATTTTGGTTAAAAAAATTGTTTCCCGTGCCACTTGGCATGGAAACAAAAAATATAATTAAAAAAACAGATTTAAAAGTGATAATGGAAAATGTCTACCTCGATCAACAAAAACGTTTTATTCAAAAACTACCGTCTCGACCATATTGTGCAGAAAAAATAACAGACGGTCTAATAATCGAGGATCTAGACAAGGCAATTTGCTACCCCTACATCCAACTCAACAGACATGACAGAGGTTATATTGTCTTAGATTTGGATATAAAAAATTCAGCTTATCTTTGGCAGGATCTTGAACTTCCAGAGCCAACTATAATTTGCGTAAACCCAAAAACAACTCATTGTCATTATTTTTACGAGCTAAAAATCGGAGTAAAACACCCAAAAACCAACGAAGGGTATTCTCCATATAGCATGAAGGCAATTAAATATTTCGAGTCAGTATATAAGACACTTGTCCTTAAATATAAAGCAGACCCGTCATATGGACAACTAATTGCCAAAAATCCACTACACCCTCACTGGCTAACAATTTGGACAAATGTATCATATGAACTCAGCGATTTTCGAAAATATTTAAAAATTACTTGGAACTTTAAAAATTACACACCCCGAGATCAACAAATTCTTGGCAGAAATGATTACATATTTAATGTTGTAAGGGAAATGGTCAAAGACTTCCTCACAAGTTCAAGTACATTTGAAGAAATATATGAATATACACATATGTCTGTCAGCGTCGAAAACAGCAAGTTTGACGAACCACTTCCGGCCAGCGAAGTAAGATCAATCACTAACAGCATATCAAAATACTCTTTTAAAAACAAAGAATTAATTATTCAAAGAAGACAAGAACAAAAATCATTGATCTTGACAAATGAAGAAATTAAGGAAAAACAAAAAATAGCTGCGAACAAAACTAATAAATCACAATCAGAAAATACACGTTCAATCATTTTAAACACGATAGCAAAGTTCAAACAAGAAAACAAAAAAATAACCATTGCTGCCTTGGCAAAAGAAATGAACAAAAACAGATCATGGATCACTACAAGGTATTCCGATTTTATAAAATCACAAATTTAATGATTGAATAGTACCTAAAGTGTTTGGCATGGTATATAACGATCAGTTAGTGTATACTAGCTCCAGCTATAATTGACTTGAAGAAGAAAGCGAAGCGATTCCTAGGTGACCAACCAAACCCGGAACACCCCAGAAATTCTGGTGAATCTCTACCATACCAAACACTTTCAAACAACGAATGAGCATAAGAAAACAAGAAAGAGGATGCTTTACGCGCGAAGCGCGTTATGCCCCAAAACTTAGAAACAAATCAATAAATCACACCAAACATCAACAAGAGGTTTTTACATGGAAAAAATGAAATTGAAAAACAAAAAAGAAGTCGACATCAAAGAGCTATCTAACAAGCTACTTGAGTATGCTATTGAAAATTTTTCAGAATCAAAGGTTTTTGACACCTATAGGGCCAAGAAAGATTTTGGAGTAAAAAGAAACCTTATCATCGAGGCGTACGCTTTTGGGCCTTCAGAATTACACGAATTTAAGTTGATTGAGAGCAAACCAGCAACCATCATTAAAGAAGCTGAACTTCCAGTCATTGGAAGGAAAGGAACAGTTGTGATCAAAAAATTTTTCCTTGATCAATTCAACATTAAAAATCCTGACAAAGCATATGAAGAAAACGACCAGTTTGACATCAAGATTTCAGCAGACAAAATCGTCCTTACAAGAAAAAATTAATCTGTACTTGATGATCGTCCCGACGCCCTGGGACGATCATCACTTTTTCAGTTGATCCCGCCCCACATCCCTACATATCATCCGACAGCCTTCTCAAAAATTGTATTACATCTTTGGTACTTGACTTTGCTCACTTCGTGGGGCTTAGTTCAAAGCCGTATTTCCTTTTCTGGATTTGGGCATCCAATCAATATTTTCAGACAGAAGCAAACTTTTCAGGACTCCTCATTTAACAGGGCATGTGTTTTGACGAACAAAGATAAGCATTCTAAGGGAATCAGTCCGCTCGGATTCAGTTATGAACGAGGGGGTGCCCATCTGGCTCGAACCATAATGTTCGAGGAACTCCAGGAGGCCTTGCGGCAACCTACGGAATTTACGGTTTCCAAAGATGACTTCCGGAAGGCCATTGTCGACGAGAACTGCCTTAACAAGCGTTCGGGCCGAACGAGGTTGCTGACCTACCGGCACCTCGTGGATCTTTATGGCCTGGACACAGGGACCACCTTATTCCGCAACCTCCTCCACTTCTGGCAGCGAGATCCTTCCGCCAGGGCATCTCTGGCCTTTCTTTGCGCGTACGCCCGCGACCCCCTTTTGCGGAGCGCGACGCCGTTCCTTTTTGATCACCCCATTGGATCAACGGTTATTCGGCAGAACCTCGAACAATTCATTGATTCGCTGGAAACTGACCGTTTCAGCTCAGCTACGCTCAAATCGCTGGCACAAAATATCAGCTCGTCCTGGACGCAGGCTGGTTACCTGAGTGGCCGTGTCCGAAAAATTCGTTCTCAGCCACCCGTCACTCCTGGCGCGACAGCTTATGCTCTTCTTTTGGGGTATCTTAACGGGTTGCGTGGGATGGCCCTTTTTGAATCGGAATACGTCAATCTCCTCGATTGCCCCTTGGAAATGGCTCTAGATAGCGCCGCCGAGGCTTCCCGCCGTGGCTGGATCGTTTTCAAAAGGATCGGTAACGTGGTTGAAGTTCTTTTCCCCAACCTTCTGACTGCTGCGGAAATGGAGTTGCTGCGTGAGCAAGGTTAAAAGACTGATACAATCTTACGGCAACTTCATCGCTGTCCCTTGGCGTGAAGATGCCGCTCCGGCTCAACGTGTCGTTTTCTGCGTGTATGACGAGAATGAAGAACTTCGGCTCAGGGCCAAAATCGAAGAGTTCGAACTGACCACACGCCAAGCCGGTCACGACTGGTTTGTCTTCGATGTCACCGACTCATTCGCCCATTGGTTGTCCAGTGAAGATTATGCTGAGGAATTCTTCAAGGAGCCAAACCTGCTGGGCGATCTCCTCCCGGATGAATACCTGCGTTTCCTGGTCTTGTACTTCAATAAACACATAGGCGAGGCCACAACCAATCCAAACGCGGTAATTGCTGTGTTGGGTGTGGGAGCACTCTTTGGATTCGCTAAGGTCAAAGACCTCGTGGACAGCTTGGCTCCTTTGGTCAAGGGACGCCTGATGATCTTTTTCCCCGGCAGTTACGAAAACAACAATTATCGCCTGCTCGACGGCTACGACGGCTGGAATTATCTCGCGGTCCCAATCACCGCCGACAAATCATTCTAGGAACTCCCATGCTGAACAAAAACATTTTTCTCAAAGATCCTGTATCACGCAAACTGGCCAACCAGGGCGTGGCAAGCGTTAACGAGTCGGACGAAAGCATCCTTCGCTACGAGCTTGAAACCTTTGTGTGCAGCGGACAGTACGAAAAAGGATTGGTGCACATTCTGCGGACGTATCTGGAGAATCTCAAACACCCCCAACAGCCAGGCGTCTGGATCAGCGGTTTTTTCGGGTCAGGCAAATCGCATCTGGTTAAAATTCTGGCCGCTCTCTGGCTGGACTATATCTTTTCTGATGGAGCCACTGCGCGAGGCATCACGACCCTCCCACCTGAAGTTCAGGAGCTATTCCTAGAATTGAAAACAGCCGGACAGAGACATGGCGGTTTACACAGCGTCAGCGGCACCTTGAAGGCCAACGATGACAGCAACAGTGCCCGCGCCGCCATTTTGGCCATGATCTTCAAATCCGTCGGACTGCCCGCGAAGTACCACTTTGCATCATTCGTCATGTGGCTCCAGGAAGAAGGCATCTTGAACCAAGTTCGACAACATGTCGAAAATGCGGGCAAAATCTGGGACCAAGAAGTCCTGCGACTGCACGTCTCCACGGTGCTCCGAGAAGCTCTGGTCAAAATCAGGCCGCAAATCTTTTTTGATGAGAAAACCTGCGCCGATATTCTGCGCAATCAGTTTCCATCCGGCAAAGACGTTTCCAGCGACGACATGATAAAAGCTATCAAGCAGGCCCTGTCCAAGGATGGGAAACTGCCGCTGACCCTGATCGTGCTGGATGAAGTTCAGCAATATATCGGAGAGGACAGTCAACGGTCGATCGATGTGCAGGAAGTTGTCGAGGCCTGTTCCAAGAACATCGGCGGCAAGCTGCTCTTTGTGGGCACCGGGCAGACCGCCGTGACCGGGACAAGCAACCTCAAAAAACTTGAAGGACGGTTTACTGTCCGAGTCGAGCTTTCTGACGCCGATGTGGACGCGGTTATTCGGCAGGTCATCCTGGCCAAAAAGCCTGAGGCCATGGCTCCCATCAGTTCAATGGTCCAGGCCAATTTAGGCGAAATCTCCCGCCATCTGACAGGAACCACCATCGCGCACCGCCAGGCGGACTTGGAATACATCGTTCATGACTACCCTATTCTGCCGGTTCGCCGCCGACTTTGGGAGAATGCCCTTCGTGTCCTGGATCAGTCCGGGACGGACAGCCAACTCCGCAATCAGCTCAGCCTGATTCACAAGGTCATCCAAACCAATGCCGAACAGCCCATTGGGCATGTCGCCCCTGCGGACTTTATTTTCTTTGACCTGGCGGAAAATCTCCTCCGCACCAGAATCCTGCCTCGCAAAGTGTACGAAAAAACCATGGGGTGGAAATCCGGGTCTGCCGATGAACAGCTCATGGCCAGAGCGTGCGCCCTTGTATTTCTGATCACCAAGCTCGCCGCTGCGAACACGGAAATCGGCCTAAAAACCACGGTGGATACGCTGGCAGACTTGCTCGTGGAGGATTTGTCCCAAGGCTCAAGCGTGCTGCGCAGCAAGCTTCCGGGCCTGTTGAACTCCTGCGAACTGCTGATGAAGGTTGGCGACGAGTACCGCATCCAGACCGAAGAAAGCGCGGCTTGGAATGACGAATTTTTAAGCCAACGCACAAGCTTGGCCAGCACCGCCCATCGCATCGAAACAGAACGTGACGACCGCATCAGACGCAAGGTCAGTGAGTCTCTGCGCAAGATTTCTATTCAGCACGGAATGTCGAAGACACCGCGTGATATCTCTACGATCTTTGATTCCCAGCTCCCGTCTGACGCCTCCGGAAAAATCTGCGTATGGATTCGTGACGGCTGGAGCACGGATGAAAATTCCGTTTTAGCTGATGCCCGGCACGCCGGAAACCAATCCCCCACGATCTTTGTTTTTATTCCCAAACGCTCGGCTGATGACCTTCGTCATCAACTGATGGATTACAAGGCAGCCAGCGCCACCTTGGAAAAACGTGGAGTCCCTTCAACCCCGGAAGGCACCGAAGCCCGTGCCGCCATGGAAACGGCGAAATTTAATGCGGAAGCACGCATAGCCGCACTTCTGGATGATGCGTTTTCGGGGGCCAGAGTGTTCCAAGGAGGCGGTAACGAAATTCTGGGCAATGAGCTTCAGGACAAGGTGACGGAAGCAGCCAAAAATTCATTAGCCCGCCTGTTTCCACAATTCGACCTTGCAGACAACAATGGCTGGAGCAAAGTGCTTGAACGCGCCCAAAAAGGCGCTCCTGACGCCTTGAAGACCGTTGGCTATGAAGGTGAGCCTGGAGCCAATGTCGTTTGCAAAGCGATCCTGGGTTTTATCGCCGGAGGAAAAAAAGGTGTCGACATCCGTAGTCACTTTGAAGGCCCCGTATACGGATGGCCGAGGGATGCAGTGGATGGAGCCTTGCTCGTCATGGTCAACGCGGGTCTTGTTCGTGCTCTGGATGACATGGGCAAGGCCTTGGACGCGAAGACGTTAGACCGAAGGAATTTTGGCAAAACCTCTTTTAAAGTTGAAGCGACCACCATCAGTGCGGCCCAAAAAATCCAGATCCGCAAGGTTCTGCAAAAAATTGGCATTGCCGCCAAACAGGGAGAGGAATCCGCCTCGATCCCCGAGTTTGTGCAGAGCATGAAAAACCTGACCGAGCGAGCGGGCGGCGATGCACCCAAGCCTGCGATACCGGATACCGCCTGCCTCGAAGACATCAGACTGACAACCGGGAACGAACAGCTTCTTGCTGTTTACAATCTGCGCGATGAGTTAGCCGCCTTGATCGATTCCTGGACAGAAGTTGCGGATCAAATCTCCAAGCGCTGGCCTGCTTGGTCCACCCTGGTCCGTCTGAAAAAACACGCCGCAACCTTATCCCAAGCCAAGCTGCTGCTCGATCAGATTTCGACCATTGAACAGGAACGCCAACTGTTAAATGATCCCGACCTGGTAAGTCCCCTCGTATCCAGCCTAGCCCAAATTCTGCGAGCAGAGTTGAACCGTCTTGATCATGACTATTCGACCAAACACGAAGAAGGCATGGCCCGGCTTAAACAGGATGACAATTGGCAGCAATTGGAACCGGAACAACGTCATCAGCTTTTGTCAGGCCAGATTCTGCATGAGTCTGCCAGACCGAAAGTCGAGGTCCAAGCAACGGAAGACGTGCTGCGCACCCTGGAAGCATTTTCGTTGACCATGTTCGAAGACCGAATTGCCGCCATGCCGGGACGTTTTGACGCAGTCCTGCAAGCTGCGGCGGAACTCATGGAGCCGGAAGCAAAATTCATCCACCTGCCGCGTCGTACTATCAAATCCAGAGATGAACTGGAAACTTGGCTTGCTGAAGTGAAGGCACAACTCGCTTCTGCCTTGGAAGCTGGTCCCGTGGTCATAAAATAGGTGAATGATTTATGACCGCATCGAATGCCTTCTCAGCCCAGGACTGGATCAAGGAGCATCTTCACGATGGTGTCCACCTTGACCCTGAATGTCTCCATGCAGTGCAGAATTTTACATTGATGTGGAATATCTTTGAAAGTCTTCTATGTGACAATAGCGCATCTGTCTGCAAATTTGGCTTAATCTTGGCTAAATGGAAAGTTCCGCACCTGCCACCAGAAATCCAACAAGCATTTGCATATTTCCAGAATCGCTACGTCACTACCGACGGATTCAGTCGTCACTTCAAATTACAATTCCGCAACAACGATTGTCGCAAAATGGTAGAAAACGCTCTTAAATCTGCACATAATGATGCTTCGACAATGATCTACGTCCTTTTGATAATTATCTATCGTCTCAGAAATAACCTCTTTCACGGTCTGAAAAGCGTTTCATCTCTCAACAATCAGACTGACAATCTGAATGTTGCGGCCCGAGCCTTGGCTGCAATTATTGAACTTCACGGACACCCCGCACTCACTAGGAGCAACCATGCTGCCTCTCGCTAAATCCCTGCGCAACGATTTGGAAAAAACCGTCAAATCAGCCCGCGACATGGCTGAAAGTGCGGCCAAGGCATGCTTGGAACAACTTGGCGTTGGGGAGACGGCTCCGTTTTCACATCTATCCGATGATCAAAAGGACTTGCGCCGCAGGCTTCGTGCCCACGGGCGACAACTTGGTGATAACCGCTCTACCAAAGGTGAGCAGGAAATAGCCCGTCTAGTGGAAGAAGTGGCCTACGAGCATTGGCATCGCATGCTTTTTGCCCGTTTTCTGGCTGAGAATAATCTGCTCATGTTCGACGGCGTAGCCGTCACCTTAGAAGAATGCGCGGAACTGGCCGATGATGAAGGCGTCGCCAATGAATGGGAGCTTGCCGCCAACCTGGCCGGAGCCATGCTACCCCAGATATTTCGCACGGATTCGGTTGTCTTCAAACTGAAGTTATCTCCTGAACACCAGCGCAGTCTGGAACGGCTCATTGCCGCCTTACCAGCAGACGTTTTCACGGCGTCAGATTCTCTTGGGTGGGTCTACCAGTTCTGGCAGAGCAAGCGCAAAGAAGAGGTCAATGCTTCCGAGGTCAAAATTGGCGCACGAGAACTGCCTGCCGTGACCCAGCTTTTCACCGAGCCCTACATGGTAGCTTTTCTGCTGGATAATTCCTTAGGCGCTTGGTGGGCTGCGCGGAGATTAAGCGAAGAAGACTTTCGGACAGCGAAGAATGAAGAGGAATTACGGGGAAAAGCAGCCATTCCTGGGCTCCCTTTGGAATATCTGCGGTTTGTCCGTCAGGATGACGGATCATGGACACCAGCCGCTGGAACTTTCGACGGCTGGCCGAACCAACTTGCAGAATTGAAAACCCTCGACCCCTGCTGCGGCTCCGGCCACTTCCTGGTGGCAGCCTTCCTGATGCTGCTGCCCATGCGTATGGAACGAGACGGTCTTTCGGCCAAAGAGGCCGCGGACGCGGTGCTGCGGGAAAACATCCATGGTTTGGAACTGGATAAGCGCTGCGTAGAACTGGCCGCCTTTGCTCTGGCTCTCACAGCATGGAAATACCCGAACGCTGGCGGCTACCGCGCGTTGCCGGAGTTGAACGTTGCCTGCGCGGGGTTGTCTATCAGTGCCAAGAAAGAGGAATGGTTGGCACTGGCTGGTGAAAAAACCAACCTGCTGCTCGCCCTCGAAGAGCTTTACAAGCAGTTCAAAGACGCACCGGTGCTTGGCAGCCTAATCAATCCAGAAGCAAGTTTGGGTAAGGGGTCGCTGTTTGAATTGAAGTGGGAAGAAGTCGGGCCATTGCTTTCCAAAGCCTTAAAAGAAGAAAAAAATATCGAGCGTTCCGAACTTGCCGTTGTTGCAAATGGCTTGTCAAATGCTGCTAGTTATTTGACGGGCAAATTTTCCCTAGTTTTTACAAATGTTCCCTACCTAAAAGGAGGTTACCATTCAGACATCCTCAAATCTTTTTGTGAATCGAGATATCCGAGGTCAAAATATGACTTGGCGACGGTTTTTATCGAAAGATGCCAGGATCTGTTGTCCCGTAATGGGAGCTTGGCTGTAGTAACCCAGCAATACTGGCTTTTTCTTAAATATTATGCAGGGTTAAGGGAATATTTTATTAGAAATAAACAGTTGGGTCTCATAGCGAGACTTGGCCCCGGAGCGTTTGAGACGATTTCTGGGGAAGTCGTGAATGTATGCCTCCAAATCACTCATAATACGAAACCGTCGAAGCTATATCGGCACAACGGATTTGAGCTAGATTCAGTCAAAGGCATTGAGCAAAAGATAAGCCATCTAACATCTTCGGAAGTTCTTTTCTCGCAGCAAAGCAACCAGAAGAAAAACCCTGATTGCCGCATTTCTTTTGAGTTGACTGACGATGGCGTTGGGTTGCTGTCTGAGGTAGCGGATTTTGGCAAAGGGAGTGTCTCTGGTGACGGACCTCACTATTTAAGAAAGTTTTGGGAGTTTTCTTCAGTAGGTAATGAAAAGAAATATTGGTTAAACAGCCCTCAAGAGAGTGATATCTGGAGTGGGCGTGACAACATAATTTTATGGGATGGCAAACAGCACAATCCAGAAAGCGAGCTTGGATTTGCGCTACGTGGGCACCGTGTTTTCAAGAAGCATGGAATAGCCATTGGGAAAGCGGGTAAGCTCAGATTTACACCATATACAGGCGAGTTATTTGACGACAATATTGCGGTAATTTGCCCATATGACAATTCCAAATTAGAAGATTTATGGGATTTTTGCACCTCTGGTAAATTTGAGGCAAATCTTAGAAAGTTGGACAAGAAAATGTCCGTTACCGCAGGTACTTTTACAAAAGTATCATTTGATCAAGATACATGGCTTGGCGCACCCTCAAATATAAACATACGAAAACCCTGGTCTATGGACCCCTCACAATGGGTTTTTCATGGATACCCATCTAATAGCACTGAAACACTCCAAGTCGCCGCTATCCGCCTCCTCGGCTACCGTTGGCCTGCCGAACTGGATGCCAGCATGGAACTGGCCGACGAACAGCGCGAATGGGTGCAACGTTGTACGGCCCTTTTACCTTATGCCGACGAAGATGGCATTGTCTGCATTCCCCCGGTCCGGGGGGAAGCCTCTGCTGCTGACCGCCTCCTCAATCTGCTGGCTGCCGCTTATGGTGACGAATGGTCCGCTGAGACATTGAACCAACTCCTGAGCCAAGCCGAGCACGCGGGCAAGACATTAGAAACATGGCTGCGTGAAAAATTCTTCACCCAGCATTGCAAACTCTTTCAGCACCGTCCTTTCATCTGGCACATCTGGGACGGCCTCCGAGATGGTTTTGCCGCCTTGGTCAACTACCATAAACTCGACTACAAAAACCTCGAAACCCTGACCTACACCTACCTTGGAGACTGGATCACCCGTCAGAAACAGGACATCGCCAACGGCGTGGACGGGGCGGCGGAAAAACTCGCCGCCGCCGAAACTTTGAAAAAAAGCCTGGAACTGATTCTGGATGGCGAAAATCCCTACGACATCTTCGTGCGCTGGAAGCCCCTCGACAAACAACCCATTGGCTGGAACCCGGACCTGGGCGACGGCGTGCGCCTCAACATCCGTCCCTTCATGACCGTCCCCGATGTGGCCAAAAAAGGCGCAGGCATCCTCCGTGACAAACCCAACATCAAATGGGACAAAGACCGGGGCAAGGATGTGGAATCTGCTCCATGGTTTCCTGTTTTCAAAGGCGACCGAATCAACGATCATCATCTGAGTTTGGCGGAAAAACGAGCAGCACGAAAGGTTAGAGGAGAGGCACAATGACTGAATTTCACACCAAGGCTCAATTCTGGAAATGTGCACTTCAGGTCAACCCGGTAGATTACATCTCCTACCGAGGGGCTGACCATGGAATGTCTCAGGAGCAATATAATCAAAAACTCGTTGAGGTTGCCCTTGAAAACAATATCAAGGTGATTGGCTTGGCCGACCATGGCAATGTCGATGGCGTAGACGCAATTCGTACCGTCATGAATCAACAGGGAATTTTGGTTTTTCCCGGGTTTGAAATAGCATCTACCGAGAAAGCACATTTTGTCTGCCTATTCCCTGAAAGCACAACTATAGATCAGCTTAATCGCTATTTGGGTGCGTTGGGATTGACCAATCCTGCCAATGGAGTGTGGCCGTCAAACCTTAGCGGGAATGACCTTCTCCAAAAAGTCGAAGAACTTGGTGGGGTAATTTATGCTTCGCATTGTACCGACGACAGTGGTGTTCTTCGACAGAGACTTGTCCACGTGTGGCAGAATCCACTACTCAAGGCGGCACAAATCCCCGGCACCTTGGATGATCTGAAAAATGGAGAAGGGAACGCATACAGGCGAATCCTTCTCAACTCTGATCCAGCCTATAGACGTGATCTCCCGGTGGGCATCATTAACGCCAAGGATGTTGCCGAACCTGATGATTTAGCCAATCCCAAAGCCTCCTGTCTGATCAAGATGACCAAACCCTGCTTCGCTTCATTCAAGCTGGCTTTTCAGGATCCCCAATCACGAGTACGTCTCAACAGCGATGTTTCTGAAAAATATTATTCTCGCATAGAACGCTTAAAAATTACCGGTGGCTATCTGGATGGGGTTGAGATTGAATTCTCTGAACATCTTAACGCGGTCATTGGGGGGCGTGGAACCGGAAAATCAACATTGCTTGAATGCATCCGTTATGCCCTGGGATTGAGGCCCATTGGGAAAAATGCTCAAAAGCAGCACGATGAGATCATCAAGGAAAATCTGGGAAATTCCCGCGCAAGAGTTGAACTGGTGATTCGTTCATCCAAGATGAACGGAAAGCGCTTTATCGTGGCCAGGCGCTACGGTGAGAGTACCAATGTCAGCGATGAGATCGGCAGTCCTTCCACTTTCACGCCCGCTGACCTGTTGCCGGAAATTGAGATTTACGGGCAAAATGAGATTTATGAAATTGCTCAGGATAAGAGCAGCCAACGCCAGTTGTTGAGTCGTTTTCTGGAATCGGGCCAGCAAGACAGTGAAGCAAGCATCCACCAGGCGCTCCAGAAATTAGCGGAAAACAGGCAGAAGCTGATCGAGGCGCAAGGGAGGGTTGCGGCGATTGAGGATGAAGTTGCCCGGCTTCCGAAATTGGAAGAACAGGTTGGCCAATTCAAGAGCCTAGGACTGGAAGACAAACTGAAAGTTGTACCACTGCTTGAAACGGAAAAGCGTTTGTTGAAGCGTGTGCAGGCCGAAGAAGGGCCTAATCTTAATGAAGCATTCCAGACTGTCCGGGATAGTCTGCCAGATACTACATTTTTAAGCGAGTCATCGCTTGAAAAGCTTCCACATGCCGAAAGACTGCGTCAGATGAAAACGGCTTTGGATAGCCTGCGTGTTGAGGCCGAAATCCTGTTGAATCTGTGGCAAAGCAAATACACCACCGCGAAGGAAGGCATTGACAAACTTGCTCAGGAATTAACCGCAGATATTCTACGAGAAGAAGCCGTCCTTGAGGAAACCTTCAAGGGTCTTCCCTCCAGTGAAGGAAAAACCGGCAAGCAGATCGGCCTGGAATTTCAGGCCTTAATGAAAGAAATTGAACGTATTCGTCCCAAAAAAATATTGATAGAAAATCATAAAAAACTGACCTCAGAGCTACAAAAGCAGCGTAAATCGATACTGGATGAGTTGTCTGCAACACGAGCAAATCGTTCTGCACAATTTGCCCGGGCGCTGAAAAGGCTTAATAAACGTCTCGCCGGAAAGCTTCGTCTGGAGGTTAAGGCGGAATCTGATAAAAGGCCAATAATAGACTTTTTGCTGGGATGCAGGATGGATGGAGTGGGTGAAGCCAGGCTTTCCTGGGTTAAAGATGCAGACGATTTTTCGCCGGTTAAGTTGGCTGAAATGATTCGAGGTGGAGCTGATGCACTGCGTAACGCGAAGTGGGGGCTTACTCCTACAGTGGCCGACGCTCTAGTGCGATTAGCACCAGACCAAGTCCTGCAACTCGAAGAACTGGAACTACCCGATCTTATCAATATAGAATTGAATACAGCTCATGAAGGTCAGGAAAACTTTAGACCACTGGACAAACTCTCAACTGGACAACAATGCACGGCAATACTGCACCTACTGCTTTTGCAGAACCTTGATCCTTTAATGATGGATCAGCCTGAAGACAACCTCGATAATGCGTTTATAGCAGATCGCATTGTGGCCGAGCTGCGCTCTGCCAAAATTGCCCGCCAGTTTATCTTTGCAACTCATAACGCCAACATACCCGTGTTCGGCGATGCGGAATGGATCGGGGTGTTTGAGGCCGCAGATGGTCAGGCGCAGATGCCTGTTGAGGCACAGGGTGCGATCGATGTACCCGAAGTCAGAGATAAAGCCGCCGTTATTCTGGAAGGTGGCAGGGCCGCGTTCAACCAACGTAAAGCCAAATACGGATTTTAAGGTGATGTATGCTGAAAGCTGAATTGTTTGAAATAATCGCTAACGGAGAAAATTCCGGCGTTGAATTTAAGCGTGATGACATTCGACCCGAACAACTGGCCAAAGAAATAGTCGCCATTGCCAATCTACAAGGCGGTCGAATTCTCCTGGGTGTGGAAGATAGTGGTCAGATTTCCGGTTTGCAGCGACCTGAGACGCAGGAGTGGGTATTGAATGTGTTCAGAGACAAGGTGCATCCCCAGATTATTCCCTTCTATGAAGAGATCGTTGTTGAAGATAATCTTCGTGTTGGGATCATCACACTTTCGATGGGGGTATCCAAACCCTATGTGGTTAGGCACAACAATAGGGAGGAAATATATATCCGCATGGGTGATCGGTCTGAACTCGCAAGTCGGGAGCAACAATTGCGGCTTTTCGAGAGCGGCGGTTTGCTCCATGTTGAAGTAATGCCGGTTGCAGGCACCTCATTGGACAATATTGATACGGATAGACTTGACTATTATCTGAGGTCAATCATCAAAGACCCTGAAATACCCGGTACTGATTCTGAATGGATTAAACGCTTGCTGGGCCTTGGGCTGATGGCTGAAGACGGCATGGGAAACACTGTATGTTCGGTAGCAGGTTTAGTGTGTTTTGGGATCAAGCCCCGGCGATTTCTTCGGCAGGCGGGTTTACGGGTTATGGCCTATGCCGGGGAAGACAAAGAGTATCAGGCGCTGCTGGATGTGGTTCTGGACGCGCCTTTGGTAGGGCGATGGCAGGTTACTGAATCAGGGCAAAAACAGTTGGTTGATGAAGGTCTTATAGAAAAATTTTCGTCAGCCATCGAACCTTTTATCACACAAGAATCATCTGATATCGACGAGCATATGCGGCGAGAAAAAGCCTGGTTTTATCCTTGGGAAGCCATTCGGGAAACTGTCATCAATGCCTTGGCCCACAGAGACTGGACACGATCAGTAGATATCGAGGTCACTAATTATTCTGATCGGCTGGAGGTTATTAGCCCTGGTAAACTTCAAAATTCAATGACTATTGACAAGATGGTTGCCGGTCAACGCTCTCCACGAAACACCCTGATTATGGAAATCCTGCGCGACTATGGCTATGTCGATTCCCGGGGAATGGGAGTGCGAACCAAAGTTATCCCCCTTATGCGAATCTTGAATCACATCGACCCAATTTTTGAAGCAACGGACGATTATCTAAAAACTGTTCTTCCCAGGAAAAAGGCGGATGTCCAAGGTCATTAACAACATCAAAAAAGCAATTGGTGATGCCGCTGTTTTCAACCCTGAGATACAGGTCGCACCAGCATGCATTCTTTGGCCTGATCGAGACCGTCAGTGGGAAGCCGTCATACCCATTCTTCAGACCGAACTGCCAGAACTCATGATTCTAGGTGACTATGTGCCGGACGAGCGCATGGGGCCTGCCATCTGGCTGCGCTGTGTGCTCTCTGGCCGTGCCGAGGATGTCTCCCTCCCACTAGACCAAACACCGATTTTTTATCTTCCCGGCGTGAGTCGCCAAGACTTGAGAGCTGTTGAAAGTTGTCCGGAACACCTGAAACCGCT
The DNA here is from genome assembly GCF_014873765.1 of Desulfomicrobium macestii. Classification (NCBI taxonomy): domain Bacteria; kingdom Pseudomonadati; phylum Thermodesulfobacteriota; class Desulfovibrionia; order Desulfovibrionales; family Desulfomicrobiaceae; genus Desulfomicrobium; species Desulfomicrobium macestii. The sequence continues at coordinate 79,721 of NZ_JADBGG010000021.1, forward strand.
TGCTGAGTTGCAATATCGGGGAACGATCTGGAATCAAAGCAATGCAAAGGACTGGACCATTCTCGCCTTTTTGAGATCAGCCCAAGGGGGCTTGGGCTTAGACGTCGCCCAAGACAACGACACCAAACAGTCTATGCTACTGGCACTCAGCCGCCTGCTAGATGAAGACGTCGAACAGTTAAAAGGTAAACGCCTTGATGCCGAATTTTTCAAAAAACTTCTGATCGGCGATCCGCGTCGGCAAATTTTGGAGTGGATCGACCACCCAGAAAAATACCGAACCAGCTCTAGTGAAAACGAATGGCTGGCGTTTATTGAGGTTTGCCGGTCTCAGTTTGGCATCCATCCTGAAAAAGATGGTCCCCTTGTTGCTTCTGAGCGACTCGCTTTGAGAGAAGGTCCGTGGAAAACCGTGTGGGATAGGTTTTGCGAAGCGCCCAACAGGTATCCTAATATCCCCGCTCAAATCAAAAAATGCAAAATGCCCGGAAATTTGATGCTGTGGAGCATGGGCAAAGCATCGGAGTATGAAGCTTGGCCACAGTGGAACGAGTTGCAAGAAACGGCGTTACGCCAAGGGCTATTGTCCCTCGCCGAACATGATGCCTCCACATGCCGCACCGAACTTATCAAGCTTGAACAGCACCATGTCGCACGCCGTGGTCTGGTGTGGGCGGAACTTCGAGAAGCTCCTTTAGCCCTAGCCTTGGAACATTTGGTGGTAGTGGCGTCAGAAACAAGGAAATCTTTGAACGCAGGCTCTCTGGATGACGTGGTCCAAGCTTACCTGAACAGTGCCTGGAAAGCCGACGATGCAGTTTTGTCCGCGCTTGCATGCGTGGAAAGCAGTGAAGATTTTAACACCGTGACGGTGGCGATTCGAAGCGTCTACCTTCCCTGGTTGGAGGACTCCGCCCGCCATCTGCAAAATATTTGGGAACCAATAGCGAAAACTGATCCCCCCCCGTCTAAAACCGAAAGCTGCATTGTCTTTGTCGACGGTTTGCGTGCTGATTCCGCTCGGCGTTTGAAGTCCATCCTTGCATCAAAAGGTGCTGTCATTAATGAGCAGATCCGATGGGCTGCATTGCCCAGTGTTACCGGGACGGGCAAGCCAGCAGTGGCACCCTTGGCTTCAACCAGTGCTGCGGAGAATCCAAGTCCCACAGACTTTCAGGCAATCTCTCCATACCAATTCGAAAAAGCTCTCAAGGATTCAGGCTGGATGGTAATCCGAGCCAAAGATCCGATTCCAGTCCCAATTTGCCAAGGCTACCCCGTTGCATCGACGGTCAACAAACTTTGGGTGGAGATCGGCAACATCGATCACGAAGGACACGAGCGAGGTGCGAAGCTTGCGAAACAGCTTCCGGCCCTCCTGGCAGAAGTTGCCGAAAAAATCGAAGCCCTGCTTTCTGCGGGATGGTCTCGCATTCGAGTAGTCACGGATCATGGCTGGCTCCTCCTTCCCGGTGGTTTGCCAAAATCAGAACTGCCCAGCGCCGTTTCCGAAAACAAATGGGGTCGGTGCGCCCTGTTAAAATCTGGAGCAGCTACTGATCATCGCATATTTCCCTGGCATTGGAACCCTGACGAGTCAGTCGTCCTGGCCGATGGAATTAGTTGCTTCCGAAGCAACGAAGAATACACCCATGGTGGTTTAAGCCTTCAAGAATGCCTAACCTTAGACCTCATTGTATCTTCGGATTCTCCTCAAGAAACCGTCACCATCTCCGAAGTCCGTTGGAAAGGTTTACGCTGTTCCGTGCTTGCCCAAGGTGCAGTCAACGGACTTCATCTTGATGTTCGCAAATTCGCAGAAGATGCGAGCACGTCCCTGATCAATCAAACGAAACCTGTTGAAGATGACGGAAGGGCTTCCGTGCTGATCGTTGACATGGACGGGGATTTGGAAGGAACTGACGCCTTTGTCGTGCTCACCAATGATGCGGGCACAGTGACAACACAAATTTCGACACGAATCGGTGGATAACCATATGAATTTGGACGCAATTGATCGCATAGCGGCTTCGACATTCGAGGGCTATCTTGTTCGAAAAGACCTAGTTCGGACATTCAGTAGACAATTCCCAGTTCCCACTTATGTCGTGGAATTCTTGCTTGGCAGATATTGCGCCAGTATTGACCAGGATGAAATTGACGAAGGTCTAGGCATTGTCCAGCGGCAGCTCCTGGACCGTACCGTTAAAGCTGGCGAGGAAGAGCTTTTCAAGTCCCGCGCCAGGGAAAAGGGACAGGTGAAAATCATCGACCTTGTTTCCGCACGTCTCGACGCCAAATCCGATTCGTACTTGGCGACACTTCCAAGTTTACGGCTTACTGACGCTCGCATTGAGTCGGATATTGTGAGCAAACACGAACGCATGTTGACCGGCGGCTTTTACGCCGAGATCACGCTTGGCTATGACCCCATTATTGCCCAGGAAAAAAATGGCCGCCCGTTTGGAATTGACGGATTGCGCGAAATCCAACTTTCAAACCGGGATGTTCTTGAAAAGCTGGGGGAAGCCAGGACTCAGTTCTCCACCAAGGAGTGGAAGACATTACTTCTGCGCTCAATTGGCATCGAGGATTCCGCGCTGTCGGAACGACAGCAAAATGCCCTCTTTTTGCGCATGGTTCCTTTTGTTGAGCGTAACTTCAACATGGTCGAACTTGGCCCTCGTGGAACTGGCAAAAGTCATCTATTCCAGCAGGTTTCTCCTTATGCCCACTTGATATCCGGTGGAAAGGCTACTGTAGCCAGAATGTTCGTGCATATGGGCAGCGGACAAAAAGGGCTTGTTTGCCAATACGATGTCGTCTGCTTTGATGAAATTTCCGGGATATCTTTCGACCAGAAAGACGGCGTAAACATCATGAAGGGCTACATGGAGTCCGGTGAATTCAGCCGTGGAAAGGAGAGCATCAGGGCGGACGGAAGTGTTGTCATGGTGGGCAACTTCGATGTGGACGTGGAACACCAGCAACGGGTTGGACATCTTTTCGGTCCTATGCCGCCGGAGATGAGAGACGACACCGCATTCATGGACCGTCTGCATGCATTTCTGCCTGGTTGGGATGTGCCTAAGATAAGCAAGGAACTGCTGACCAACCATTTCGGCTTGGTCAGTGACTTCTTGTCGGAATGCTGGTCTCAACTTCGCAATCAGAGCCGCGTTTCACAGCTTCAGAACAGGGTCTTCTTTGGTGGTGCCCTTTCAGGTCGCGACACCAATGCTGTCAACAAAACCGTGAGCGGCCTGCTCAAACTCCTTTGTCCTGATGGCGCACAACAAATCCCAGAGGAGGACCTTGAGTGGGCCGTGAGAATCGCCATGGAGTCTCGCAGGCGTGTGAAGGAGCAGCAAAAAAGAATTGGAGCCGCTGAGTTCAGAAACACCCATTTCAGCTATGTAATGGGAACCGATGGCGTAGAAAAATTTGTCTCAACACCGGAACTTCAAAGCGACAACAGCATCGGGACTGACCCACTGGAGCCTGGGCAGGTTTGGACCATTAGCCCTGGAGGAAATGGGGAAAATCCAGGACTATACCGGATCGAAGTTAACGAAGGCCCAGGTTCAGGGCTGAAGATACTGAACAAACCTATTCCACCGGCATTCCGGGAAAGCATCGGGTGTGCGGAACAGAATCTCTATGCTCGGGCAAGCCAACTCGTCGGAGACAAAGACCCTAGGCACCACGAATTCACAGCTCAACTCAGAGCCTTTGATGCCTCGAAATCAGGAGCCAAGATCGGAGTTGCGGCGTTGTTGGCTCTGTGCACCGCCCTGCTCAAAAAAAGCGTGCGGGGCGGCCTTATTCTCGTAGGTGAAATTAATCTTGGCGGGTCCATTGAAGCGATTCATAATCCAGTAAATATAGCTGAAATCGCAGTGGAGAAAGGCGCGACATCTCTTTTGATGCCGGTATCCTGTCGAAGACATTTGTTTGATTTATCAGATGACATGGCTACAAAAGTGGATATTCAGTTCTATTCTGACGCGAAAGATGCCTTATTAAAAGCGATTATTGAATAAAATTTTAACATAAATTATTTAACATAATTAAAATGACAAACGATCAAGAGTTACGACAAACTTTTTTTAATCATATTTGTTCGTATCCACAGTTTAGAGAAGACAAATACTTCACGCTAGAATTTTTTTGCGTATATCTTTCATATTGCTTTGGATTTGATGGAAATATCGATATATCTCCAAAGCCAAACGACGTATATGATCTTTTAATAGACGCCATAATTGAAGAATTCGGAATCGAAAAAACATCTAAACTTGTAAAAAGACAGAAAATATCAAACTGGAGAAGCGAACTAGAGTCATTTTTTCCAGAAAAAACTCAAACACTCATCCACATATCAGCATTGGTAATAGTGGCTGACAGATGGATATATAGAATTGGCCATGAGCTGATGAACTTGCCGGAGCCAAATAATCCAACAAAATACTTTTCATGGGTTCAGGATGACTGGATCGCAACCTATACGCTTATTAATAATTTTCATAACCAACTATGGTCATTATGCAAAGAAATCGACAAAGAATCTCATGGAAAAAATCGTTACTCCATCTTTGAGACAATATATTTATCAATAAAAACTGACAAAACATTTGAAGAATCAAAAGAATACATAATTAAAAGAAACGAATTAATAGACAAGACAACTGAAAAAGTAAAAAAATCAATAAATGACAAATACTATATCGAAGCAATAACACTATCAGAAAATATAATAAAAAACGTAATTTACAATCATTTAACAAACACAAATCAAAATCCATTTGGTCTAAATTTTTCCAAATTGATCGAAAAATCTATATTAATTGAAAAGAATAATATAGATATAAATTTATTCAAAAAAATTGATAAGTGGAGAAAATTTAGAAACAAATGTGTACATGAAAATATTAATTCATGCTACGATGGAGAATTAACTGACACACACCTTCATGAAGAGGAATTACAAAAGACAGCAAACTACGGACTCCAATTATGCGAAGAGTCCATTTCTTGGTATAAAAGCAAATGTGTAAAATATTTAGTTCACGAATTTCCGCAAGATTCTCCTAATAATATTCAATAGCAAAGTCATCTTGGGACAATCTCAACATGAATTAAACAATAAGCAAACAAAATCATCAATCCTCAAAAAAATGCGGCCCTGACTGCATTTTTTTTTGTTATATGGGGTATAAAAAAAATATCCCAGATAATAATATGATACCGCATGTCGAATATTTAAAAAAGACACATGACCTATAGAAATATTTTTGCATTTATGATATAAAAATTTAAATAAATAAAAAAAGAGAGGTAAAAAAATGAAAATTCAAAATTCACCATTTAAAAAGTATGAAAAAATTGTCCTCGAAAAAGAAAGTAGCTGTTCAAGAATTCTACGAAAAGCAGTTTTGAGCATGTTTGACGGAAATGCGCACAAATTTGGATTATCAACACTTGGCTACCTAAATGACGAATACGAAGAAATATTCCATATATTGTTTAACCATTATTTAATTCACGGAGAAAGTGATGATGATTTTTTAGAACTAGGGCGACAATGTTACCACATTGAAATTTTGTAAAAATGCGTATTCCGGTCCAAACTGACCACGGATTCCGGCGGAAACTGACCACCGATTCCACGGGAAACTGACCACGGATTCCACGGCAAACTGACCAC